>VXPR01000084.1 GCA_009839405.1 Gammaproteobacteria bacterium | reverse complement strand
TCCTTTCGGCCGCCCCCCCCCCGTGTAAGGCCGTGGACGGCCTTCCTCGACTCCCCCGCGAGGGGGGAGTGACAGGATGTGGGACCAGCAGGATCTGGCCCCTAGACCTTCCACGCCTCGATGTCGAGGTCGTCTGGGAGGGGGATGAAGAACATCCGCACCGGGCCCTGGATGACCTCGCTGGTGTGGCCCTTGCCCTCAACCGTGTCCGGCATGAAGACCTCGCCCGGCCCCCAGCGCCGCCGTTCGCCGCCCGTGATGCCGATTTCCCAGATGCCTTGCATCATCACGCAGATTTGGCGGCAGGGGGCGTTGTGCCAGCCCTGGAACATGCCGACTGGCGCCTCGAAAACGCGCACCGCTGGCGAAGCGAAGGTGTCGGAGAACTTGAGGGCGTTGCCGAAGCCGTCGGTGGAGGCGTTCTCGACCGGGAGGTCCACCTCGTCGAAGGCGGAGTCACCGTTTGCAAGGGTGTAGAAGCGGGTGATTCGCATGGGTGCCTCTCAGCCCGGCTCGTCGGCGGCGTTGGCATTCGGGCCGGTCGCAGTGCGGGCGTTGATGTAGGCCTGTTCCGAGATGGCGTGATAGGCCTGCACCTCGTCATGGAAGGCGCGGTAGGAATCGAGGATGCGCCGAGAGATTTCGTCGGTGGCGACCCCGTCGAGCACGGCTTCCGAGCCCTCGCGCAGCCGTGCGAGCACGTCGTCGGGCAGGCGCCGCAACTGGACGTTGTGTTCCCGCACCAAGGTCGTGAGAGCCGCGTTGTTGCGGGCGGTGAACTCGTCGAGCGTGTCCTGGTTCACGGCTCGCGTCGCGGTGACCAGAATGGCGCGCAAGTCCGATGGCAGCGAGTCGTAGGCTTCCTTGTTGACGATGGCTTCGAGCATGGCGCCGGGCTCGTGCCAGCCTGGGTAATAGTAGTAGGTGCCGGCCTCGTGCAGGCCGAAGGCAAGATCGTTGTAGGGCCCTACCCATTCGGTGGCGTCGATCACCCCCGTTTGCAGCGAGGTAAAGATCTCGCTGCCGGGTAGGGTTACCGCCGCTGCCCCCAGGCCGTCGATGACCGCGCCGCCAAGGCCCGGCATTCGCATCTTCAGCCCCTGCATGTCCGTCACGTCGTTGATTTCGTGGTTGAACCAGCCAGCCATCTGCACGCCGGAATTGCCCGCTGCCATGGGCACGAGGTTGAACGGCGCATAGAGTTCCTGCCACAGTTCGAGGCCCCCGCCGTAGTGCAGCCAGGCGTTCATCTCCTGCGCCGTCATGCCAAAGGGAACGGTGGTGAAGAGCGCCGCAACTGGCAGCTTGCCGCGCCAGTAATAGGCCGCGCCATGCCCCATCTCGGCATTGCCGGCACTCACCGCATCGAAAACGCCAAAGGCCGGCACCAGTTCGCCATCGCCATAGACCTTGATGCTGAGCCGTCCCGCCGACATCTCATCCACCAGCACCGCCAGCTTCTCCGGCGCCGTGCCGAGGGCCGGCAGGTTCTTCGGCCACGTGGTGACGAGGGTCCACTCGAAGGTTTGCGCCGGCGGGGCTGCCTCCTCAGCCGACTCGCCCGCCGGCTCGTTACAGCCAGCGACGAGCGCGAGGCAGAGTCCCGCTAGGCATGCCGTTGCCCACTTGCGCTGCACCATCGTATCGAGTCCCCTCCGCTCTGGCTTCGCCGCCCGAAGTGTCATTGTCCCACGACCTCAAGCTGCGCATAGGACAGCATCAGCCACTTCGCTCCCACGTGGCGGGCGAAATTCACCTGCACCCGGGTACGATCGCCGCCGCCCTCGCTTTGCAGCACCACGCCTTCGCCGAACTTGGGATGCCGCACCATTGCGCCGATGCGAATGCCACGGGCGTCGGACTCCGCCGCCGGCACCCGGCCCTGCCGCGCCCCCGACCGAAAGCGTTGCGCCACTTCGCCGCGCAGCCGCACTTCCTCCACCGTCTCCTGGGGCACTTCGAGCAGAAAGCGCGACGGCCGGTTGTGCGTTTCCATGCCGCGCATCCGGCGCGACTCGGCATGGGTGAGATAGAGCTGCTTCATGGCGCGAGTGATGCCCACATAGGCGAGACGCCGCTCCTCCTCCATGCGCCCCGGCTCCTCGGCACTGCGCATGTTGGGGAACAACCCTTCCTCCATTCCGGCCATGAACACCAGCGGGAACTCCAAGCCCTTGGCGGAATGCAGGGTCATCATCTGCACTGCTGGACCGTCTTGCTGGTGGTCGCCGCTTTCGAGTGCCGCCTGGTCCAGAAACTCCTCTAGCGACGAACGCTGGTCGGCCTCCTCGCCGGACTCCGTGAGCGGAAACACCACCCCTCCCTCGAACTGACGACAAGCGGTTACGAGCTCCTCGAGGTTCTCCCGCCGGGCGATGCCGCGCTCGCCCTGCTCCTTGGCGTGGTATTCGAGCAAGCCCGTAACATCCAGACAGTGCTCGCAGATCTCCCACAGCGGCGCCCCCTCTACCTGCTCCGCCATGCCGTCGATCAGCTCCATGAACGCGCGCAGCGCGTTCGCCGCTCGCCCGCGCAAACCGCCGCCGGCGATGGCTTCCTTGCACGCCTGCCACATGGACCTTTGCGCCTCTCGCGCCACCGCGCGCACGCTTTCGATGGTGCGGTCGCCAATCCCGCGTGGCGGTGTGTTGACGACGCGCTCGAAAGCCACGTCGGAATGGCGGTCATGCAGCAGGCGCATGTAGGCGAGCGCGTTGCGGATTTCCATGCGCTCGAAGAACCGCATGCCGCCGTATATGCGATAGGGAATGTCGCGGCGCAGGAACGCTTCCTCGACCACCCGCGACTGGGCGTTTGAGCGATAGAGCACGGCAACCTCGGTGGGGCTGGCGCCGCCATCGATCCAGTTCTGGGCGCGGTCGGCGATGAAGCGTGCTTCTTCCAGGTCGTTGAAGGCGGAATAGACGAGGATGGGATCGCCTTGGTTGGCAGCCGTCCATAGTTCCTTGCCAAGCCGGCCCATGTTGTTGCCAATCAGGCCGTTGGCCGCCTTAAGGATCGTGCCGGTGGAGCGGTAGTTCTGCTCCAGTCGGATGACGCGCACATCCGCCAGATCTTCGGTGTAGGCGTGGATGTTCTCGATCTTCGCTCCGCGCCAACCGTAAATGGATTGGTCGTCGTCGCCCACCGCCATCACGTGGCCGCCCTGCCCGGCCAGCGCCTTCAGCCAGCGGTACTGGATGGCGTTGGTGTCCTGAAACTCGTCCACCAACAAGTGGCGGAAGCGGCGCTGGTAGTGGTCCAGCAACTCGGCATTGTCGCGCCAGAGCTCGTAGCTGCGCAGCAGGAGTTCGGCGAAGTCCACCAGCCCGCCTTGGTGGCAAAGCTCCTCGTACGCTTCATACACCTTCTTGTGGGTGACGACGAAGAGATCGTCCGACAGCGGCAAGTTGCCAGCGCGCAGCCCTTCGTCCTTCTGCGCGTTGATGAACCAGGCAGCCTGCCTCGGCGGCCAGCGCTTCTCGTCCAGATCCATCGACCGCATCACCCGCTTCACCAACCGAAGCTGATCATCCGCATCGAGGATCTGAAAGTTGTCCGGCAGCCCGGCCTCGCGCGAGTTGATGCGCAAGAGCCGGTGGGCGATGCCGTGAAACGTGCCCACCCACATGGCGCGGGCGGGTATGTTGAGCAGCCTCTCGGCTCGCCCCCGCATCTCCGCAGCCGCCTTGTTGGTGAAGGTGACCGCCATAACGCCCCCCGGCGACACCCCTTCCGCCTCCACAAGCCAAGCGATGCGATGCACCAGCACGCGGGTCTTGCCGCTGCCCGCGCCAGCAACCACCAGCAGGTTGCCAACGGGCGCGGTTACTGCCTCGCGCTGGGGGTCGTTGAGACCATCGATGATGTGGGTGACATCCACCCTTGGCGTGCTCCAGCGAGACCGTCAGCGAATCCACCAATTGTGGCACGGATGTCGTTGGCACCGCCGCAAAAGCGCGTCGATGGGAGCCAACCATTGCGGACACCGAGGACTGGTTTCGGCGCGGTCGGTAGAGCCCTCAGCGCGGGGGAGCGCGAGGGGCCTCCCTTCGCAAGAGGAGCCCTCAGCGCGGGGGAGCGCGAGGGGCCTCCCCTCGCTAGAGGAGCCCTCAGCGCGGGGAGCGCGAGGGGCCTCCCCTCGCTAGAGGAGCCCTCAGCGCGGGGAGCGCGAGGGGCCTCCCCTCGCTAGAGGAGCCCCTTGCCCCACCCCCTCACAAGCGGTAATGCTTGGGCAGTCGCTTCAGTCAAGTCCGCGCCGTGACCAGCTACTTCATCCGCCGCTTCCTGCTCATCGTGCCGACCTTCATCGGCGTGACGATTCTGGTGTTCGCCGTGACGAGGCTCGTGCCAGGCGGCCCGATCGAGCGCATGCTGCAGGAGGCAGCGATGGCCGGCTCGGACGTGGCGGCATCCACGAGCGGCTTCGCGGGCCACGGCGCAAGCTCGCTGTCCGATGCCCAGATCGACCAGCTGAAGGCCTACTACGGCTTCGACAAGCCGGTGATCGTGGGCTATGCAGAGTGGCTGGGCAAAGTCGTTAGGCTCGATCTCGGCACGTCAACGCGCTACTCGGAACCCGTCTGGGACACGATCAAGGATCGGTTCCCGATCTCGATCTTCTACGGGGTCACCACGCTGATACTCACCTACAGCGTGTGCATCCCGCTCGGCATCGTCAAGGCGATCCGCCACAAGACGACGTTCGACAACCTGACATCGGCGGTAGTGTTCTTTGGCTACGCGATTCCAGGCTACGTCGTCGCGATCGCGCTCTTGACGGTCTTTGCCGGCAACCTCGGGTGGTTCCCCTTGAGCGGTTTCGTCAGCGACGACTTCGACGACCTCGGCACGCTCGGCAAAGTCGCCGATGTCGCCTACCACGCGGTCCTGCCCTTGATCGCCTACCTGGCCGGCAGCTTCGCCGTGACGACCATGCTGATGAAGAACTCCCTCATGGACAACCTGGCGGCGGAGTACGTGCGTACCGCCATCGCCAAAGGCATGGCGTTCCGCCGCGCCGTGTTCGCACACGCCTTTCGCAACAGCCTGGTGCCGATCGCCACCTCCTTCGGCAACAACATCACGTTGATCGTGACCGGCTCCTTCCTGATCGAGCAGATTTTCAACATCGACGGCTTTGGCCTGCTCGGCTGGGAGTCGCTGGTCGAGCGTGACTACCCGGTGGTGATGGGCATCCTCGTGATCTCGTCGCTCTTGTTCATGGTCGGCAACATCCTTTCCGACATCTGCGTGGCGTTCGTCGATCCCCGCGTGAAGTTCGGCAGCGGCGAGTCCTCGCAATGATCGGCACGGCTCTGGCCCTCAACCCGTTGACCCTCAAGCAGTGGCAGCGGTTCAAGTCGATCCGTCGGGGCTACTGGTCGGCCATCGCGCTCATCGTCGCGCTGTTGCTGTCCGCGGGGGCGGAGCTTCTGGTGAACAGCCGGGCGCTCGTCGTCTCCTACCAGGGCGAGTGGCACTTCCCGACCTACGGGGACTTCATCCCGGGGCGGACGTTCGGACTCGACTACGACTACGAGACGAACTACCGGGACCTCAAGCGCGCGTTCGCGGGGCAGGGCGCCGGTGACTGGGTGCTGATGCCGCCGGTGCCATACGACGCCTTCGAGAACGACCTTGAGGTCGGCGTCTATCCGCCGTATGCACCATCGATCGCAAGCCGCCACTTCCTCGGCACAGACACAACCGGTCGCGACATCGTCGCTCGCCTCGTGTACGGCTTCCGGCTCGCGTTCGCGTTCGCGGCGATCCTGTTGGCTTGCAATTTCGCCATCGGCATCGCCGTTGGCTGCGCGATGGGGTTCTGGGGCGGCGCGTTCGATCTGTTGTTCCAGCGCGTGATCGAGATCCTGAACAACGTGCCTTTCCTGTACGTCATCATGATCGTGGCCAGCGTCATCGTGCCGGGCTTCTGGACGCTGATGGCCGTGATGGTGTTCTTCGGCTGGACGGGCATGACCTGGTACATGCGCACGTCCACCTACAAGGAGAAATCGCGCGAGTACGTGCTCGCAGTGCGCGCGCTCGGAGCGTCGAGCACGCGTCAGATCGCAAGTCACATCATCCCGAACACGATTTCGGTGATCGTCACATTCATACCGTTCTCCATCGCGAGCGGGATCACTGCGCTTACGGCCATTGACTACCTGGGTTTTGGACTCCCCCCGCCGACGCCGAGCTGGGGCGAACTGCTCTCTCAGGGCACGCGCCATCTCGAGTCGCCGTGGATCGGCGGTTCGGTGGTCGTCGCGATGGTGCTGGTATTGTTGATGGTGACCTACGTCGGGGAAGCGGTTCGCGAACCGATAGACCCGAGAAAGTTCACCTATAA
>VXPR01000008.1 GCA_009839405.1 Gammaproteobacteria bacterium | reverse complement strand
GGTGCGCTTGGGCCCGCCATCGCCTTGGGCAGCGGCGGGCGGCCGCGCGGGCGGGTGGTGGAGATCTACGGGCCGGAGGCGGCGGGCAAGACGACTCTGACGCTGCAGGTGATCGCCGAGGCACAGAAGGACGGGGGAACGTGCGCGTTCATCGACGCCGAGCACGCACTCGATCCGATCTACGCCGAATCCCTCGGCGTGAACACCGATGACCTCTTGGTGTCGCAGCCAGACACCGGCGAGCAGGCGCTGGAAATCTGCGACATGATCGTGCGGTCGGGCGCGGTGGATGTCGTCATCGTGGACTCCGTGGCCGCCCTCACGCCGCGCGCCGAGATCGAGGGGGAGATGGGCGACGCCCATGTGGGCTTGCAGGCGCGGCTTATGAGCCAGGCGCTCAGGAAGATGACGGCCAACATCAAGAACTCCAACACGCTGGTGATCTTCACCAACCAGATCCGCATGAAGATCGGCGTGATGTTCGGCTCCCCCGAAACCACCACCGGCGGCAATGCGCTGAAGTTCTACTCGTCGGTGCGACTCGACATCCGCCGCATCGGCGCCGTCAAGGAAGGCGACGAGGTGGTGGGCAACGAGACCCGCGTGAAAGTGGTGAAGAACAAGGTGGCGCCGCCGTTCAAGCAGGCGGAGTTCCAGATTCTCTACGGGCAGGGCTCGCACCGAAATGGCGAGATCATCGAGCTTGGCGTCAATCAGGGCATTATCGAGAAGTCCGGTGCTTGGTACAGCTACGGCGACGAGCGTATTGGCCAAGGCAAGCGCAATGCTGCCGCGTGGCTTGACGAGAATCCCGAGCGATGCGCCCAAATCGAGGGTGTCATTCGCGCTCAGCTGCTGCCGGATCGACGCCGTGACGCGACGAGCGCAGGCAACGGCGCAGACGAGGCAGACACTGCGACGGTCACCACGGCCCTCCGTTGACAGAGGCCGTTCGCGCGCAAGCCGTGCGCCTCTTGGCTCGTCGAGAACACTCCCGGGTGGAACTGGCCCGCAAGCTTGAGGCCAAGGGGCACGACAGCGAGGTGGCGAAGCAGGTGGTGGGAGAACTCGCGTGCCA
Source organism: Gammaproteobacteria bacterium (assembly GCA_009839405.1). Classification (GTDB taxonomy): domain Bacteria; phylum Pseudomonadota; class Gammaproteobacteria; order Pseudomonadales; family Azotimanducaceae; genus VXYL01. The sequence continues at coordinate 5,289 of VXPR01000008.1, read as the reverse complement.
GGGGCTGCAGAGCGACCGCCGCTTCACGGACGCCTTCGTCCGCTCCCGCATCGGCCGCGGCCAAGGCGAGAGGAAGATCCGCGCCGACCTGCACGCCCGGGGCATCGACGACACCACCGCAGATCCGTTCATGGCGGACATCTCCTGGATCGAAATCGCCACCGAGGCCCTCCACAAGCGCTTCTCGGAGCCGCCGGCAGACCTCAATGAGTGGGCCCGGCGGGCCCGCTTCCTGACCGGCCGCGGCTTCCCGTCGGACATCGTCGCCACGGCGCTCGGCGACGCACCTCGATAGGCGAGCAGGGGCGACAATGCGCCGCCGCGTGTCTGCTGAAGGCTAGGGATGGCACCCCTTCGTGCTGGCGTCCGGGTGACCCGCATCGCGGAATGCTGCACAATTCGTGGTTTCCTGACGCTCTGCCAGCGTCTTTCCCCCCTTTTCGTTTTGTGCGAGAGCCATGCAAACCAACGAGATTCGCAGCGCGTACCTGGATTTCTTCGCCGAGCGCGGGCACCGCGTTTGTGCGTCGAGTTCGCTCGTGCCTGCGAACGATCCGACCTTGCTGTTCACCAATGCCGGCATGAACCAGTTCAAGGATGCGTTGGCGGGGCGCGAGTCTCGCGGGTACCGGCGAGCGGTGTCGGCGCAGCGCTGCGTGCGTGCTGGGGGCAAGCACAACGACCTGGAGAACGTCGGCTACACGGCGCGGCACCACACGTTCTTCGAGATGCTGGGCAACTTCAGCTTTGGCGATTACTTCAAGGACGACGCCATACGCTGGGCGTGGGAGTTCGTCACAGGAACGCTTGGGTTCGACGCCGATCGACTCTGGGTGACGATTCACCCGGACGACGATCAGGCGCACGCCATCTGGACGGGCGCAATCGGCGTGCCGCCAGATCGAGTCGTGCGGCACGAGGAGAATTTCTGGAGCATGGGGGACACCGGGCCGTGCGGTCCCTGCTCGGAGATCTTCTATGACCTTGGTGCCGCCGTTGCTGGTGGCCCCCCCGGCTCTGCCGACGAGGATGGCGACCGCTATCTGGAGTTCTGGAACCTAGTCTTTCCCCAGTTCGACCGCTCCGAAGACGGTACGCTTGATCCCCTTGATGCCCCCGGTGTGGACACCGGAATGGGCCTCGAGCGCGTCGCGGCGATCTTGCAGGGCAAGACAAGCAGCTACGAGATTGACCTGTTCCAGGGCTTGATCGCGAGCGCGGCGGAACTCGCCGGCATTCGCCGAGGCGAAAACGCCGTAACGGAACCATCGCTGCGCGTGATTGCGGATCACATCCGGGCGTCGGCGTTCCTGATTGCGGACGGTGTGCTGCCCAGCAACGAGGATCGCGGCTATGTGCTCCGCCGAATCATCCGCCGGGCCTTGCGACACGGACACAAGCTCGGCATCCGCGAGCCGTTCTTCCATCGCTTGGTGCGCCCCCTGCGTGAGGCAATGGGCGATGCCCACCCCGTACTAGGCGAGCGGCAGAGGATCGTCGAAGAGGCGCTCGCGGATGAGGAGCAGCGCTTCGCCACCACCCTCGCGCAAGGGATGGCGCTGCTCAGCCGCTGCATCGACGAACTGGACGGGAAGGTCATCCCAGGCGACGTCGTGTTCCGCCTCTACGATACCTATGGCTTTCCCGCGGATCTCACCGCCGATGTCGCCCGCGAAAGCGGCCTCGGCATCGACCAAGTCGGATTCGACCGCTTGATGGAGGAACAGCGAGCGCGCGGGCGTGCCGCGTCCGGGCGCTTCAGCGCCGACATCGGCCAGCGCATTCGGGTGGATTCGACAGTGGACTTCCAAGGCTACGATGGGCCGGAAGGCAGCGGGCGTGTGGTTGGTCTTTTCCAGGGCGACGATGCCGTGGAGCAAATCGATGCCGAAAGTGGCGACGAAGGCGACGCCATTGTCGTGCTCGACGCCACGCCCTTCTATGCCGAAGCCGGCGGCCAGGTGGGCGACCGTGGCCGCATCGAAAGCGAAGCGGGCCTGTTCGACGTGCGTGACACCACCCGAGCCGGAGACCAGCACCTGCATCACGGCAAGCTGGCGCGTGGTCGGCTGCGTGTCGGCGATTCCGTCGTCGCAGCCATCGATGCCCCACGCCGGCGGGAAATCGCCTGCAACCATTCCGCCACCCACCTCCTGCACGCGGCGTTGCGCGAGGTGCTTGGTTCGCATGTGGAGCAGCGTGGCTCCTTGGTTGCGGATGATCGGCTGCGGTTCGACTTCACCCATCCCAAGCCCGTGGCCGACGACGAACAACGTCGCATCGAGGCCATGGTCAACGAGCGCATTCGCGAGAACTCGAGGGTTCAGACCCGCGTCACGACGTTCGACGACGCCGTCGCAGCCGGCGCAATGGCCCTCTTTGGCGAGAAGTACGGCGACAGCGTGCGACTGCTGACGATGGGTGACGGTTTTTCGGTGGAGCTCTGCGGCGGCACGCACGTTAACCGCACGGGCGACCTTGGCCTCTTGAGACTCGTCTCGGAAACCGGCATCGCCGCTGGCGTGCGGCGCATCGAGGCGCTCACCGGGGCGCGCGCACTCGACTGGATCGATGATACCCACGAGCGGCTCGCGGAGGTTGCGTCCTTGGTGCGGGGCAATCGTGACGACGTGCAGGACAAGGTGCAGCAGCTCGTCGAACAGAACCGCGCCCTGCGCAAGGAAATCGACGCGTTGCGAACATCGCAGTCGGCCAATCGCGCCTCTGACCTCGAACGGGATGCTGTGCTGGTCGATGGCGTCAAGGTGGTGGCGGCGACTGTGGATGCCGAAGGCAAGGCACAACTCGCCATGCTTGACTCCCTGAAGCAGCGACTTGGCAGTTGCGTGATCGTGCTGGGGCATGCTGGCGAGCGCGTCAGCCTGATCGCCGGCGTGTCCAAGGACCTCACCGAACGGGTTACCGCTGGCGACGCGGTGCGCTTCGTGGGCGCCGCCGTGGGCGCGAAGGGCGGAGGGCGCCCGGACATGGCCCGGGCCGGGGGCGGCGATCGCCCCGAAGCGCTGCACGGCATTCTTGGGGATGTGCCCGAATGGGTGCGCGAGCAGCTTTCCCAAGGCCAGTGACCGCCGCCGGTTCATGACCGCCCCGTAGAGAGAGATGGCCTTTTACGTGCAGAAATTCGGCGGCACGTCCGTCGGCAGCGTCGAACGCATCGACGCCGTGGCGAACCGGGTGGCCGGCTTCGTGCGCGGCGGCGACCGCGTGGTGGTGGTCGTGTCCGCCATGAGCGGCGAGACCAACCGGCTCGAGGCGCTAGGTGGCGAGGTCTTGCGGGGGCACCCGAGCGAAACCCAAGCGCGCGAGATGGACGTGCTGCTCTCTGCGGGAGAACAAGCGTCCATCGCCTTGGTGGCCATGGCCCTCACGCGGCAGGGGTGCCCGGCACGTTCCTACCTTGGCGATCAGGTTCGCATTCGCACCGACGCCAACCACATGAAGGCGCGCATCGAGAGCATCGACACCGAATGCCTTCTGGCGGACCTGGATCGCGGCGTCACGCCGGTTGTGGCGGGCTTTCAGGGCATGAACGAGAGCGGCGACATCACCACCTTCGGTCGCGGCGCGTCCGACACCACGGCGGTTGCGGTCGCTGCGGCGCTGGGCGTTGACGAGTGCCGCATCTACACCGACGTGCCGGGAGTTTTCACCGCCGACCCGCGCATCGTCCCGGACGCACGGAGACTCGACTCCGTGACGTTCGAGGAGATGCTGGAGCTTGCAAGCCTTGGCTCCAAAGTTCTGCACGCGCGCTCGGTGGAGTTTGTCGGCAAGTACGGCGTGCCCATGCGCGTGCTGTCGAGCTTCGAGGAAGGGCTCGGGACGTTGGTGACGACGGAGGATCAGGACATGGAACAGCCGGTTGTATCGGCCATCGCCCACACGCGCGACGAGGCCAAGCTCACCGTGCAGGGGGTGCCGGACGTGCCCGGCGTTGCGTCACGCATCCTGGGGCCCGTGGGCGAAGCGTCCATCGAGGTGGACATGATCGTGCAGAACGTGGGCGCAGACGGCCTCGCCGACTTCACATTCACCGTGCGCCGCGCAGACTACGAGCGTGCGCGGGAGATTGTTGAATCGGTGCAGGGCGAATTGGAGGCGCGGGCGGTCACGGGGGACGATCGCATCGCCAAGGTCTCGGCAGTCGGGGTGGGGATGCGCTCCCATGCCGGCGTCGCCACGCGCATGTTCGATGCGCTGGCAGCCAAGAACATCAACATCCTCATGATCTCCACCTCCGAGATCAAGATTTCGGTCGTGGTGGACGAACACAGCTTGGAAGCTGCAGTCAACGCCATCCACGATGCGTTTGAGCTTGGTGCCGATGCAACAGCCTGACCGTGCCGCTGCCACCGGCATTGCCTGCTCGTCGGCACAATTGGTCGACGCTGGAACCGTGAGCGCGATCCAGGAACGCTACAACCACGACGGGTTCGTCATCCTGCGGGGCTACGCTTCCGCTTCAGAGGTGGAGCAGCTTGGCTGCCACGCCGAAGGGACGGTGCGGCGGTTGGCGGCGGCGAGTGAGCGGGCTGGCCATCCGCCGAGCGACATCCGCAAGAACCTGCAGGCGGACAATCCGTGGCTGGCGGAGCAACTGACCTCCGGAGTGCATGTTCCGCTCATGAGGACGCTCATCGGCGACGAGCTGGAACCGGCTACGGCCGCGTGGTTCGACCGTCCGCCGGGTTCGAAGACCGGCATCAAGCCCCACATCGATGGCGGCGGCAGAGGCTCGGGCGCCGTTGGTGCCACCATCTGGATCGCTCTCGATGCCGCCGACCGAAGCAATGGCTGCCTCCACTACAGCAGCGGCTCGCACCGGATGCAGCACCCGGACGGGATATACATCGACGGCTTCGACACCGAAACGAATGCCGTCCCTATCGAGGTCGAAGCGGGCGATGCCGCCATCCACAGCGCCCTGACGGTGCATTGGTCGGGCACCAACCCCTCTCGGCGCCCCCGCCGGGCGGTGTCGTTCTTCTATTGGGGCGCCCGCAGCCACGCAGCGTTCACCGCGAGGATGGCGCGCAAGAAGGCACCGTAACGGGCGCCCAGCGCGAGTAGCGCTTGCCGGGAGCAGACATGCACCCCTCCCGGCAGTGGAAGCCCAACGGGCCCTCAACTTGCGCGCCTGCCCCCTCTCCTCGTATGGAAAAAATCGCGTAACTCATTGATGCTTCGAGAATTCAACTCGAAGCAAGGGCCCTGGGGCGAGGGCGTCCCGCCCTCGCACGCGCCGACAGGCGCGCGGCTCAAGGTGGA
>VXPR01000390.1:4709-6378 GCA_009839405.1 Gammaproteobacteria bacterium | reverse complement strand
AGCTGGCGGCAACCATCGCCGGGTTCCGCGCCGACGAGCGCGCCCACCGCGACGCGGCCCGCGCCCACGGCGCCGCCGACGGCCCGGCCTGGGCGCCGTTCGGAACGTTGATCCGCACCGGCTGCCGCGCCGCCATCTGGCTCTCCGAGCGCGTCTGAAGGCGGCGCAGGTGTAGCCGCTCATATGGCGAATCGGTTTGGAGGCGTTGGTAGTGGAGTGCACTTGAGGGCAGCGGTTTCGACCCGCGTGCGGGGCTGTTCCTTCTCGTAGCGGTTGGAACTCAGGTATCCGAGAGCCGAGTGTCGGCGCCTCTCGTTGTAGCTGTCGATGACGCGCGGCACGTGTTCAGCGACGTTCTCTGCGCTCTCGAGGGCCAGGGGATAGACGCCCTCGACCTTCAGCTTCTTCATGAAGCCCTCCATCATCGCATTGTCGAAAGGGTTGCCGCGGCGGGCCATCAAGCCGACCGGGCCGTGATCGCTGAGCAGGGCCCGATAGGCCCCCTGGGCGGCGTAATGCGAGCTTCTGTCAGAGTGATGGATGCATTCGGGCGGCGGGTCGCGGCTTTCGATCGCCGCCGTGAGCGCCGCGAGGGTCAGCCGCGCATCGATCCGCCGCCCCAGTGCGTAGCCGACGATGCGCCGTGACCAAGCATCCGTGGTCGCCGCCAGATAGATGAAGCCGCCGAGGATCGCGATGCAGGTCAGATCGGCGACCCAGAGCCGGTTCGGGCCATCGACCTCCCGCTCCCTAGACCGGTCCGGGAATACGGGCGCGTCGTGATCTCTGTCCGTGGTGGCGACGAAGCGGCGCCGGCGCGGCGGATGCAAGGCGTGCTCGCGCATCAGGCGCTTGATCTTCTTGTGGTTCACAACCCAGCCCCGATGCCTCAGCGCCGCCTGCATGCGCTGCCAGCCATCGGCCTCGAACTCCTCCTTGATTGCGTGCATGGACTCGACCAGGGCGGTATCGTCGGCAAAGCCCTTGGGCTCGTGGTAGTAGGTGGAGCGAGCGATCCCCATCAGTCGGCATCTTTCGGCGACGTAGAGGCCGTCGGGCCGGTGATGACGGACATGGGCGCGCTTCTCGGCTGCCGCCCGTGCCGTTGAGCCCATTTTAGGAACTCAAGCTCCGGAGCCTGCTTGCCGACCAGGCGTTTGAGGGCTGCGATCCGCGCCTCGAATTCCTGGATCGTGCTGGCAGCCGCGGTGTCCTCGTCGGAGGCGCCCGCCTTGTACTTGTCGACCCAGATCCGGATCACGGTGCGGAACAGGTCGTGCCGATGGGCCAAGCCGTGGAGCGTCTCACCGCCGAGATACTCCTGAACGACCTCGCGTTTGAAGGTGATGCCGTGAGTTCGGTCGGTTCTGTGCCTTGCCATGGGCGTCGATCCTTCGAATGCCCGGCAAACCAGCCAAATCTTTTCGATCCACCTGGCCGGCCTCAAGGGCCCACTCCACACCACCGCTTGAAGTGTGCTAAACTCGCTCTCACCTTTGGTACCCTCAACTCTGATGCAGTGCTAGCCATGAAAATTCTCGCTCTGTCGGTGCTCCTCGCGATGCCCGCCACCGCCCTCGCCTCAACCGTTAACGTCGGAGTCCTCGTACCGCCCACGCCGTCACAATCTTCGATGTCCGATCAATTCTCCGTTGGAGCAATACTCGGT
>VXPR01000390.1:0-4699 GCA_009839405.1 Gammaproteobacteria bacterium | reverse complement strand
CGATGACCTCGCCTCCAATGAGGCCGTATACAGCCTTGAGGAGGACATAGTCAAAAACGATCTCGCCGCCATTATCGCCTTATCAGACAGCGACAATGCTAAAAGGTTGCGTTACGCATCATCTGACTGGGAAATCCCCACCGTGGTGGTGAACCCTGCCCCACCTCAACAAAAAATTCGCCGAAGCTCGTACGCGAAACCCCTATGTTGTTGATCTCGGCATCCCATTTCAAAAATTTCAGTCCGATGTCATGAGACAGTGGCAACACTGTTACGCTCAAGATGGAATCGCAATTCTCTATAACCAAGGCTTCGCGTGGTCTTCGGATTTCGCCACGCGCGCAGCAAAGGCCGCTGAAGGCGAGTCGCATATTTCAACTCTGCCGTGGTCCGATGATGAAAGTACGACTTCACATAAGCGCACCATCGGTAGGATTGTGCGAGAGACCAGAGAACACCCCCATATCGGTATTGTCCTTGCCGGCGCTCCGTGGAATTCCGCAGAGTGGATATCTTCTCTTGCCACCGATGAAACCGCGGCTCCCGTTTTTATAGGACCATTCACCTCTGACCCAACCAAACTGCAACAGATCGCTTTAACTTCGAAAAGCACGATCTTTGCCGCCTCGCAGTATTGGACAAACCCCAACGATAAGCTTCAGAAAAAATTCACCGATGACACGATCAAGCGACTCGATTGGTCACAGGAAGTTTTGATCACCCCGATCGCCCTACAGGCGTATGATGCTGCTGTGCTAATTGAACGCGCCTACACAAGCATGCAGAGTTCGTCACAACAATTTGGCGAACGTTGGTGGCTCGACCTCGGAACGATTCAGGGTATCAAGGGCACCCTTGATCTCTATGACGACGTCACTGTGTCACCTGCCGCAGATCTTGTCCGGGTTGACAGGAGTGGAACTATTTCCTTTTATCCCACCACTGCGGCGTGTCCCCCATGAGTAATCATGAGTAATGACGCCGATGACCGGCTGCGCACGAACCTCACCGAACTTGAGAAACGCGTCCGAACCTTGGAATCTAGGGTTAATCGGCCGATTCTTGTGGCCGCACTCTCAGGGATCATTTTCCCGATTATTATCGTGATGCTTACGCATCGATTTATCGATCTACCAGCTGAAACGGGTAAATTTGAGGGAAGGTTTGAGTTTGTCTTCGATAAAGACGGGCCAAAGTATGTGCTGATCGTCAAGAATATTGGGTCTCGAAGGGCTGTGGACATGTTTGGTACTGCTCGGCTCAGCTTTCCCGCAACAATTTCGAAGGTTGACAAGAGTAAAGCGCTGGCAACCACCACCTATAGCTCCGATAACGACAATGACGGTTGTAAAGGTGCTTTCAATTGCATTATCCGATGGGGTGGCCTTGAACCTGATGGTGAACTTGAGATCGGTTTTTTTACGCGACATTCGCCATCACAGTTTCCGGAAGTCAGTTACGGTGGAAATTATATTTCCAACTGGCACTGCGAAGGGCTTTCTCAATATTTGATGGCTCTTTGTGAAAGGAAGGATAGCAAGACAAGGTCAACGGGTCGCAGAGGGTTGGCGAGGGAAGGCACATTTGGCGAGGGAAGGCGCATGACGACGCGGTAAGGTGCGGTGCCCGAGATCAATCATCGCCTTTGGGCTCTGCTGTAGTTGGAGTCACGCCCAATGTGCTTCGAGCGTTCCTGACTATTCTGACGGCTTGGCCCGGGGCTGTGCTGTGAAGCCTGTGCCGGCTGGCACCTCTGCTGTGTTTTCGCTCTCTGTTAGTTTTGAACCTGCTGAGTAGAACCTACCTTAAAATTGCCGGAGCAGGACCCGCATACATGCGAACTGCACAAGGCGGAAGAAGTTTTCTGCATAACGCCCCCATCGAACGAGTACACACCGCTGCCATTGAAGCCATGCAAAGAAACTCTCGACCATCCCACCGGCACTGGTATCGGCGTGACCGACGCCCGTCCTGCATCTTGCGCTGTTTACGGTTCTTGCGGTAAGGGGCATTTTTCTCGATTCCCTCCTCGCGCGACTTCTGGTCTAACGGATCATCGTCGTATGCCTTGTGGTCGATGAGATTCTCAGGCTTGGCTTCAGCCATATGGCCCAGATTATTCGTGTCGGCAGGATGAGATGACGGCGAACGTGGCGCAAGCCGTTGGTACGGAGTAGAAATTCGTTGTCGAGCGACCCTTTGCCCCGGCGACGAAAACGCCACGCCCGCCATGACCGAAGATACTCCTCTCCTGTTCGAACCTCCAGCCGTCCGACGCAAAGAAGGTGACCGCCGATTTTGCTCGCGGGTCGATCTCGTGGGATGGCGGTCTGGTCTTGTTGCGCTCGTTGGAACGGCGGCTCGGTCTGGCCGGGACGCTGGCCGGCCGCATCCGGGAGTGGCGGGCAGCCGCCGCCTGCTGGTCCACACACTGCCGGCGATGCTCCGGTGCCGCATGTTCGCGATCGCCTACGGCTACGAGGACGCCAACGATTGCGATGCGCTGCGCGCCGATCCGCTGTTCAAACCGGCGGTCGGCCGTGCGCCGGAGAGCGGCCGCGAGCTCTGTTCGCTACCGACTATGAGCCGTCTCTCGAACGCGCCCTCGCGAACCGAGGCGGGGCGCCTGACCGCCGCCCTGGTCGACCTCTTCTGCCGCTCCTTCCCAACCCTGCCGGCGGCGATCACGCCTAACATCGACGACACCTGTGACGCGGTGCATGGCCACCAGCCGCTGTCGCTGTTCAACGCCCACTACGAAAGCCGGTACTTCCTGCCGGTGCACGTCTACCATGTCGAGAGCGGCCGGCCGGTGGCGGTCCTCCTGCGCCCAGGCAAGGCGCCCTCCGGGGTCGCGGTCCGCGCCCTGCTGAAGCACCTTGTCCGGCGTATCCACCGGCGCTGGCCGAGTGCCCGGCTAACATTCCGCGGCGCGGCCATTACGGCCGCCACGAGGCGATGGACTGGTGCGAGGACAACGGCGTCGACTTCATCTTCAAGCTGGCCGGCAATGCGGCGCTGCATGGCTTAGCTTACGAGTTCGGCAACGATCTCAAGGTGCGCCGCACCGAGGCCGGCGCGGACAGGATGCGCGGCTTCGCCACGCGGTGCCGCGCAGGACGCCGCTCCACCGCGCCGAGTTCCCAACCCTCCGCCCGAGACTGCTCAAGATCAGCGCCCGCGTCCGCATCTACTTCGCTTCCGCCTGTCCGGACGCTTCCCTGTTCCGCTTGCTGGCCGGGCGCCTCGCGGCCTCGGGACCCTAACCGCCGGGGCAGCGTGCCCCAAGACCCCGAGACCGTTCAACCCCAAACCGCGACACCGAAAACCTCAAAGGGCGCGGAATGGGAGAGCTCGCGCGCCCGAAATTGACGAATCAACGCGCCGTCCCGCGAATAAGTCAGGTCCACGCCAGACCCGACACCTCCCGGCAGGCGGACCTGGTGCCGACGGTCCTCTCCGCCGCCGCCCCGTGGCCGCGGAACGCCGAACGCCCGCCCCCGCGGCGTTGACGCCGCCGGGGGGCGTCACTACATTCCCGCCCGCGTTGCGCCGCCGTCGCGGCGGGGGCGGATTTCACGTACGGACGATGATCGACGAGCTCAACGAACGCTCGCGGGCGATCTTCTCGAAGATCGTCGAGACGTTCTTCGAAAACGGCGAACCCGTGGGGTCGCGCACCTTGTCGCGGCTGCTGCCGATGGCGCTGTCGCCGGCGACCGTCCGCAACGTCATGGCCGATCTCGAAGACCTGGGCTTGCTGTACGCGCCGCACAAGTCCGCCGGCCGCCTGCCGACCGACCTCGGGCTCAGGCTGTTCGTCGACGGCATCCTCGAGCTCGGCGATCTGACGGTGGACGAACGCGAGAACATCGAGAGCCACTGCGCCGGCGCCGGCCGCGCCTTCGCCGAAGTGCTCGGCCGGGCGACCGAGATGCTGTCGGGGCTGACCGGCGCCGCCGGCCTCGTGCTGGCGCCGAAGAGCGAGGCGCCCGTCCGCCACGTCGAGTTCGTGAGCCTCGCCCCGGGCAAGGCGCTGGCCATCATGGTGCTGACCAGCGGCCTCGTCGAGAACCGGCTGATCGACGTGCCGCTCGGCCTCACCCCGTCGACGCTGACCGAGGCGGCGAACTACCTCAACACGCGCCTCGCCGGGCGGACGTTGGGCGAGGCGCGGGCCGAGATCACGCGCGATCTCGAGGCGCACCGGGCGGCGCTCGACGCGCTGGCGAGCCGGGTGGTGGCGAGCGGCGTCGCCGTCTTGTCGGAGGGCGGCGGCGACCCGACGCAGATCGTGCGCGGCCGGGCCAAGCTGTTCGACGACGTGGAGGCGCTGTCCGACCTCGAACGCCTCCGGCGCATGCTCGAGCAGCTCGAGCACCGCCGCGGGCTGCTCAGGCTCGTCGACGCGGCCCAGTCGGGCGAGGGCGTGCACGTGTTCATCGGCTCGCAAAGCCACTGGTTCGACCTCTCCGGCTGCTCGATGATCGTCGCGCCGCTGCACCGCGGCTCCCGCGACAACGGCGGCGCGCCCGCGTGCATCGGCGCCATCGGCGTCATCGGCCCGACGCGGATCAACTACGGCCGCGTCATCCCCATGGTCGACTGCACGGCGAAGGCGATCGGCCGGCTGCTGGAGTAGCCCGCGCCGACGCGAAGACGCCCCGTACGGACGGAAACGAGAGCATGGACACCACAC
>VXPR01000283.1 GCA_009839405.1 Gammaproteobacteria bacterium | reverse complement strand
ACGCCTTTTCTCGACTCCCCCGCAAGGGGGGAGTGACAGGAAGGGCCCGCGAACCACTTGGCTCGACACAGGCGCCGACGAACCCGAAATGGGACGGGAGGCCGACCCCCTACGACCTATCCGCCAGTTCCACCACGCGTTCGGCGATGGCGAGGGAGGAGGTCAGGCCTGGTGATTCGATGCCCAAGAGGTTGACGAGACCATCAACGCCGCAGTCCTCGGGCCCCTCGATCAGGAAATCCGGCGCCGGGGCGCCCGCTGGGGCGAGTTTTGGGCGGATGCCTGTGTAGCTCGGGTGCAGGCGGGACTCGTCCAGGGCCGGGTAGTAGCGGCGGATGGCGGTGACGAAGCGGTCGAAGTTGGCGGAGTCGAAGCTGTAGTCGTCGTCTTCCTGCCAGATCACGTCGGGGCCGAACTTCGCCTGACCGCCCATGTCCAGGGTGACGTGGACTCCGAGGCCGCCAGGTTCCGCAACCGGATAGACCAGGCGCTCGAACGGCGAGCGGCCGGATAGCGCGTAGTAGTGGCCCTTGGCGAAGTAGCCCTGGTGCGCGCCGCCGAGCTTTGCTGCCATTCCCGGCGCGTTGAGGCCGGCGGCGTTCACCACCAGGCTTGCGTCGATTTCGTAGCCGTCGCAATCCACCCGCACCCCGCTGCCGACGGCCTTGAGTTCCTGCACCTCGGTGAGAAAGGCGATCATGCCGCCGCCAGCCTCGATGTCGCCGACGAGACTCAGCATGAAGGCGTGGCTGTCGATGATGCCGGTGGACTCGGAATGCACGCCAGCCAACGCGTCCACCTCCGGCTCCATTGCCAGCACCTGATCCCGATCAAGCCAAGGCAACTCGCCAACGCCATTGATGCGCGCCTGCCTCTGGTAATCGCGCAGCACGTCGAACTGCTCTTCGGTGGTGGCGACGATGATCTTGCCGACGCGCCTGTGCGGCACCTTGTAGGCATCGCAGTGGGCATAGAGCATGACCTTGCCCCGCACGCACATCTCGGCCTTGACCGAACCCGTGGGGTAGTAGATGCCGGCGTGGATGACTTCCGAGTTGCGGCTCGAGGTTTCCGATCCGATCACGTCGTGGCGCTCGAGCACGATCACTTCGCGCCCTGCCCGCGCCAGCGCCCGCGCCGCGGCGAGGCCCACCACGCCAGCGCCGATCACCACCACATCGCAGCGTTCAGCCACGCGTGCGCTTCTCGCCGAGCCAAGCGCGGCCCTTGTCCCACGCGCCGCGACCCTTCTCCCAGGCTCGCTGGGCACCGCCGCCGGCGACGAGTCGCTCGGTCAGGGTCTGTCGGTCGCCGTCGAAATTGCGCCACAGCGCCTCGACATAGGGGCTCGATGTGGCGGCGAGGCGGCGATACAGGCCCTCCTCCTCGATCTCCCCAAGCACGTCGCGGTAGTGATCGAGCACATGCCGGTCCAGCAACACGCCGGCCGCCCGCGCCCCAGACAGCGCCCCGCCGCCTACCTTGCCGATGCGTTCGAGGGCGCCAAGCGTGACCGCACCAGAAACGGCAAGCGGCTGCACACCCTCCCGACGAGCCGCGGACTGGATTCCCTGCCAAAGCCGGTCGAGTTCCACCGGCGGCAGCGACTTCAGCGCATCCGGCGCTTCCCTCAGCCTTCGCCGTGTCTGCTCCACGGTCTCGCGCAAGCCCTCCACCGACACCGGCGGCGTGTCGAAGGCCGTCGCCGTGCGGTCGCTGAACCGCGCCACGGAGTCGAGCAGATCGTCCACGTGCTCCACCGACGCGGCGTCCTCCACCACGCCCTGCCGCTCGAGTTCCTCCGCAAGTTCCTTGAGATAGGTGCGCGAGCCATAGGCCACGTCGCTCACCACCGCGAGCAGGAGCATGGGAGAAAGGTGAAACGTCGCGAGGCTCGCAAGCTCGACGAAGTTGCCAACCGTCTTGCGCGCCACGAAGTTCTCGACGCGGTCGTCGGCACCGGCCTTGGACGACGGCGCCCCGCCCATGTCCTCCGCCATGAAGTCGAGCATCTGGCCAATGAAGATGCGATACGTCTTGGCATTGCGAAACGCCCGTGGCAGCAGCAGCGCGGCGGACTCGCGCAGGGTGCCGCCGAGGACGCCGGCGAGCCCCCGCACGGTGCGCTCCGGCAACGACAGCCCGTAGCTCAGGTGCTCCACAATGCGCTCGCTTTGCGGCGCCCGCGCCTTGTCGCGCACGGCCTTGGCAACGGCAGGAAGTTTCATGGCGCGAATTGAACCACGCATTGGCATGTGAACCACACATGGGCGCAAGAGGGGACTTCTTGCATGCGCCGTGCGCCCGTCTCAAATATACTGGCGCAAACACCCAAAGAGCTGTCGCCATGACCGACGACGAACTCAAGGACCTTGTTGCCAAAATCGCCGCTGCCCAGGACCGGGCCGACGTCCGACAGGACCGGGCCGACGCCCGACACGCCGAGGCCGACGCCCGACACGCCAGGATCGACGCCCAGCTGGCCAAGACCGTCACCGAGCTGGCCAAGACCGACGCCAAGCTCGAAAGTCTCTCGGCGATGTATGGCGGGGTGAGCGACAATCAGGGCGCGGTGGCGGAGGAGTTCTACTACAACAGCCTCAAGGCCAACCCCGTTCTCGGCGACGTGCGTTTCGACCTCATCGACAAGAAAAGCACCCGTAGCCGGGCGGGGGTCGAGGACGAGTTCGACCTGCTCCTGGTCAACGGGCAGGTGGTGTACGTCGTCGAGGTGAAGTACAAGGCGCACGAGTCCGACCTCAGGTGGTTGCTGGAGGTCAAGGCGGTCAACTTCCCCCGCTTGTTCCCCGAGTACGCGGACCATGAAGTGCGCCTCGCGCTGGCCGCCTTTCACTTCCACGACGACCTCAAGCAGAGGACCTTGGAAGCGGGCGTGACCGTGCTCCAGCGCAAGGGCGACGTGATCGAGAGCATCGCCGCCTGACCCGCCATTCCACTCCCCCTGTACAATGCCCCGTCCGCCCCGTGCGGTGACGGGGCGCAATCCACGCTGTCTTGGGGGGAAACATGCCGAAGCAGGGCGTTGTGCCCGATGACTTGACGCGCCCGTTCTGGGAGGCGGCGAACGAGCATCGGCTGGTCATTCAGAGCTGCGTTGCGTGCAAGCACCTGCAGCATCCACCGGCGCCGGTGTGCCGCGTCTGCGGTTCCGACACGGTCGAGTGGAAGGAGATGAGCGGGCGCGGCACCATCTACAACTACGGCGTGGTGCACGACTGTCCCATTCGGCTGCTGCAGGAGGATCAACCCTTCAACGTCGCCGTCGTCATGCTCGCCGAAGACCCCGGCATTCAGATGTACTCGCATCTGCCCGGCACCCCCGTGGACGAGGTGCCCGTAGGCGCCGAAGTGGAAGTCACCTTCGAGGCCACCGCCAACGGCCAGATGGTGCCGGAGTGGCGGGTCGTCGGGTCTTCCGGCGAAGGCGGAGAACCGGCATGACCGAGAACGCACCCGCCACCATGTATCGCACCGACGAGGGCACGGGCCCCTGGGAACATCGCGGCAAGGTGGCTGCCGTTGGCGTCGGGCACTCCCCCACCGCCCGGCGTTGGGACGGCCGCGCCGAAACCTGCGTCGGCGCCATCAGCCTGATTGCCCTGCGCCGCGCCATCGAAGACGCCGGCGTCGATCCCGCCGAGATCGATGGCCTGGTGATGGACCCCGTCACCACGACCGGTGCCTATTGGCCCAAGGGCAAGCCGGTGCCCGAGGAAGTCACGAGCGCCTTCAACTCCACCGACAATCCCCTCGACGGCATCGCCGGCCTAAGCGCCGAGTGGATTCTCAAGAACATGCCGGAACTCACCGGCATCGACTTCACGATGTACGGCCCCGGCTGCATGTCTAACGCCATCTGCGTCGCCGCCCAGGCCGTGGGCGATGGCCTCGCCAACACCTGCCTCGTGCTCAAGAGCTGGCACAACTACGAGGGGCGCTACTACCAGGGCGGCGCCAACGCTGGCAGCGACCTGCCGGGCACCGCCGCCCTGCACGCCCTCTGGGGCACCCCCGCCTGCTACGGCACGGCGCTGCAATTCGCCGAGTACTGCCGCAAGTACGGCAAGAACCACGACATGATGGCGCCGTTCATCGAGAACTCGCGCCAGAACGGGCTGAAGTTCCCGGAGGGCTACTGGGCCAGCCACCGCCCGGAGGAAATCACGCCGGAGGACTACAAGGCCGCGCGCTGGATCGCCAAGCCGGCGAACCTGTTCGACAACGACCTGCCCATCATGGTCTCCGCCGCATACCTGTACACCACCGCGGAACGGGCCCGCGACATGCGCCAGAAGCCGGTCTACATCCTCAACCACGCCGCCAGCAACACGAGGCCCCGAAGCCTGACGCCGACCCTCGACGAGGTGGAGGCAGACACCGCCCGGACGGCGAGGAAGATCTACGAAGGTGCCGGCATCACCGCCGCCGACCTCTCGTTCGAGAACATGTACGACGGCTTCGCCCAGTTCCACCAGTTCCACATCGAGGGGCTCGGCTACCGCGGCATGAAGTTCGGCGAGGCGCTCGACTTCTACCAGACCGACATCTCCATCCACGGCCCCAATCCCATCCTGCCGAGCGGCGGCAACATCGGCTGCGGCCGGAGCCGGTTCTGGATGCACACGGATTGCATCCAGCAAATCCAGCAGCGCGCAGGGGAGCGGCAGGTTACGGGGGTGAAGCCAGAAGTTGCGGTTTCCGGCGGGCCAATGCCCCTCGGCGGGCGGTTCACGGTTTGGAGCGCAACGCCCGATTAGGCGACTCGAAACACCCGCGCCTGAGGGCGCGATGGAGGGCGAGACGCCCTCCCTCCAGAGGATGCAACACCATGATTCTCATCAGCTTCGACATCGACGGCACCCTTACGGTCGGCGACCCGCCCGGCATCCTGCCGATGGACATGGTGCGCGCCGTGAAGGAACAGGGCTGTCTGGTGGGTAGCTGTTCGGACCGGCCCATCAGCGCCCAGCGCGCCATCTGGGCCAGCCACGACATCGAGGTGGACTTCACCGTCTCCAAGCACATGCTGCCGGACGTGAAGGCCGAGTTCGAGGCGGACATGTACTACCACATCGGCGACCGCGAGGACCTGGACCGGCGCCCGGCGCTCGAGGCCGGGTTCGAGTTCCTCTGGCCCCACGAGGCGGTGGATATGCCCTGGGTGGATGGGCCTGACGCCTAGGCCGCCAACGCCTTGAAGACGCACTATCCGGACATCGGCCTTCACGTTCCGTCGCTGCTGCTGCCAGCCGATAGCGTCGCGCTCGAGACGTGGGCCGTGATCGCCTGCGACCAGCACACTTCCGAGCCCGAGTATTGGGCCGAGACCCGTCGTCTGACCCAAGGCGCTCCATCCACGCTCGACCTGGTGCTGCCGGAAGCGCTGCTGGCGGAAGGCGACCGCGACGCCGCCATCGCCAAGATTCACCGCAACATGGAGCGGCATCTCGCCGGCGTCCTGGTCGAGCAGCCTCCCGGCTTCATGCTCGTGGAGCGGCAGGTGGGACGGGAACATCCTCGGCGCGGACTCATCGTGGCACTGGACCTCGAATGCTACGACCATCGCCAGGGAGCTCGGGAACTCATCCGCTGCACCGAGGGAACGGACGTCCGACGCCTGCCGGCCCGCGCCGCAATCCGCCGCGGCGCGGCCTTGGAGACGCCGCACATCCTGGTGCTCCTGAACGACCCGGACGGCACCGTGATCGAGCCCCTGTTCGAGGCCCAGGAAGCCGCCGCCTACGACTTCGACCTCATGCAGGGCGGCGGCCGCGTGCGTGGCTGGCCGATCCAGGACGAGCCCCGCATCGAGGCGACGGCAGCGCGCCTCGCGGCTCTGAGGCAAGGCGAACCGCCGATGGTCTATGCGATGGGCGACGGCAACCACTCCTTCGCCGCCGCTCGCCTCGTGTGGGAAGAACATCGCGACGCCGGCGCGCCAGCCGACCATCCAGCCCGGCACGCACTGGTGGAACTGGTCAACATTCACGACGAGGCGCTCAACTTTGAACCCATCCACCGGCTCGTGGCCGAAGTCGAGCCGGCGGCGCTGCTCGGGGCCATGGCGGAGCACTTCGCGGACGCGGGCCTCGCCATCGACCGTCACGAGACGCCCGCCGAATGGAACGAGGCAAGGAACCGAGCCAGCACGGGCCACGCCATCCCCTTCGTGCAAGGCACCGCGTCCGGCACAACGTTTGGGCTGGCTCGCATCGAATCCCCCAACGCCCAACTCGCCGCCACCACCCTGCAACGCTTCCTCGACGACCGCCTGCCAACCCTCCGGGGCACCCCCGACCTAGACTTCATCCACGGCGAAGACACCCTCCTCAACCTCGTCCACGGCCACCCGGGCCGCATAGGCTTCCTCCTCCCCACCCCAGACTAATATACCCCAC
>VXPR01000024.1 GCA_009839405.1 Gammaproteobacteria bacterium | reverse complement strand
AGCCCCCCCTCCGAAAGCGAGGACGCTTTCGACTCCCCCGCAAGGGGGGAGTGACGGGAAAGGGAAGCGCGCCACCTCCCCGCCGCCCTCCTGCGGGCTGGGGTTGGGGCCGTGGTAGAGTCGCTCGCCCGCTTCCTTGCTGTCGCCCATGCTGCTGATTGAAACTCGTTACTGGCGCTATGCCCTGTATCGGGCGTATCTGAATCTGGTGGCGGATGCGTCGCGCTACTACCTAGGTTGGCTGTGGTGGGTGCTGGAACCGTTGGCGATGACGGCGGTGTTTTACGTCGTCTTCACCTATCTGCGGGGGCGCGATGAGGGGTTCATCTACTTCCTGATCGTCGGCGTCACGACTTGGCTTTGGTTCTCCGGGGGCGTGGGCAATGCCACGCAGACGCTCACCGGCGCGCGCAACCTGATCCTGCAGATGCGGGTGCCGAAGATCATGTTCCCGCTGGTGACCGTCATCGGCGTGACCTACAAGCAGGCGTTCGTGTTCCTGATCCTGCTGCTCGTCATCGGCGCGGTGCTCGGCGCCTCGCCGGCGTGGGTGGCGCTGCCTGTGCTGATGGCGGTGCAGCTACTGCTCATCGTTGCCGGCGCCGTGACGGTGGCGTTCCTCTGCGTGTGGCTGCCGGATCTGCGCTTTGTCGTCGCTAGCCTCTTGCAACTGATGATGTTCTGCTCCGGCGTCTTCTTTGAGATCGAGTCGTTCCCCGTGGATGTGCAGGAGTGGTTCCGCCTCAACCCGATGGCCGTGATGCTCGAGCAGTATCGCCTCATCCTGCTGCACGAGACGCTGCCGGATTTCCTCTGGTGTGCCTGGATGGCGGCGGTTTGCGGGGCATGGATCTTCCTCATGGACTTCGCCTACCGCCGTTGGGATCAGCAACTCACCCGACGCATAATCGCCTAATGCAGCTTTCCGATGTCTCCGTGTGCTACCGGGAGCGCGCCCGCATGGGCGGTGCCGGCGTCTCGGCGCTGTCCGACATCACCATGCGCGTCGAACCCGGGGAGAAACTTGGGCTAATCGGTGCCAACGGGGCGGGCAAATCCACGCTGCTGCGGGTGATGGCGGGGGTGCTGCGGCCGAACGCCGGAGGTTGCGACGCCGAGGGCATGTCCACGGCGCTGCTTTCGCTTTCGGCAGGGTTCGATCCGGAGCTGTCCGGCCGGCGCAACATCGTCGTGCACGGCATGCTGATGGGGCTGACGCGGCAGGATGCCACGGCGCGCATCCCGGCGATCGTCGAGGCTTCTGGCCTGGGCGAGGCCATCGACCGGCGGGTTTCCACCTATTCCAACGGCATGCGGGCGCGGCTGTGCTTCTGGACGGCGATGAACCTCAAGCCGGACCTGCTGCTGATCGACGAAGTGTTCGCGGTGGGAGATGCGGAGTTTCGGCAGAAATCGCAGGAGGCGATGGAGACGTTGCTCACGGGCACCACGGGCGTGGTGTTGGTGTCGCACAACGTGGGGATCATTCGGCGGTTTTGCGACCGGGCGATCTGGCTGGATGACGGGCGGATTGTGGCGGATGGGCCCAGCCGGGAGGTGATTCGGGCCTATCGAGAGGCGGCGCTGGCGGCTGCGCCCGGAGAGGCGGTTGCGGCCAAGACGGCGTTTGTGGCCGGGGCGCCCGGGGCGCGGGCGAATACGCTGGCGCGGCTTCTGGATTGCCAACCGGATGTGACGGTGCGGGACGGCGGCTATCGACTGGCGGAGTTTCGAGCGGCGTTGGATTCCGGGGGGTTGTTCGCCACGTGTGGGGGTGGGCCTAGGTCGCCGCGGTTGGTGGCGGAGGTGGTGCCGCGGTTGCATCGATGCCTGGATGCGGTGGTGGGGCGGCTTCCAGAGGCTGCCATTGTGTTCTTGTTCTCGGGGCCGCTAGACGCGCTTTGCAGCGGCGAGCCCCGCGAAATTGCGTTTGATGAGGATGCTCGGCGGCTCTTGGCAGATTGGAACGCGGCGCTGGGAGCCGTGGAGCGGGCTCGCGCGGGTGATGCGCCAATTTTGTGCGTGGCGCGAGAGCGGTTGCTCGGGTCGGTGGGGCATTCGGTTTTCGAGCGCCTGTTGCAGGGGATCGGGGGCGCGGACGATCGCGTCAGCCACAAGGCAAAGAGATACCTAGACGGCGCCGGGCAGCGTTGGCAGGCACAGCAGGAGGAATACACGGTGCCAGAGAAGGTGCGCCGGCAGGTGCTTCAGGAGGCCGACATCGATCTTTACCACCGCTTGCTGGCGGCCAGCCTTTAATGGCAAATGCTCATGCCAACCATGCGACAGCAACCTACCTGCCCCCCCTCCGACAAAACGGGAGGACCCGTTTTCTCGACTCCCCCGCGAGGGGGGAGTGACACAGGAGCGGCCTTTGCCACGCCTTCCGTCGGAGCGTCCTCAAGGGCTGTTTCTTGTCACTACCCCTCGTGGGGGAGTCGAGGAAAGCCGCAATCCCTGCCCGGCGCCCCATCGCTTCCCCCCCCCCGCGCGGGGGAGTCGAGAAAAGCCGTCCTCGGCTTTTCTCGGAGGGGGGGCTACCGAGGGGTGCTGAATGATCCTGAATGAGCATTTCCTGTTCATTCACCAGCCGAAGACTGCTGGGAAGTCGCTCACGCGGTTTTTCTTGGAGGCTTGGGAGCGGCCGATCCGAGGGTTCATCAGTTCTGGGCAGTCGCGGGAGCTTGCGGAAGTGATGGGTGAAGGGGTGTCGCTTGAGGTGGGCACCGCCCACGACAACCTCATTGCGGCGGCACGGTTTCTTGAGCGGGAAGGGAAGTCGATTCACGATCTCAAGGCGGTGATTGTGGGCATTCGCAATCCGTATGATCTCGCCGTTTCGACCTATTTCTTCCTCCGCGACCGCGCCCGGTACGAGCCGGATCGGCCCCGCTTTCGACGCGCGGCCGCGGTGGATTTCGAGACCTTCTGGCGCACCGAGCCGCCCACCACACCACCGGAACGCTGGCTGACGCTGCGCGGCAAGCCGCTGGCGAACCTGCGCCACATTCGCTTCGAGTCCATCGCCGAAGACCTGCGTGCCCTTGCCGACGAGTTCGACTTCCGCGATGCCACGCTGCCGCACCTCAATCCCTCAAAACACCGGCACTACTCCGAATACATGACGCCAGAGGTGGAAGAGGCCATATTCACCCGCTTCCGCTACTTCTTCGATACCGGGCTCTACCCCCGCGAACCGGTGCGACGGCGCTGGCGCGACACCCTTCGGAATCCGGCCGCGTTCCTTCGGCCCCAGCAACTGACCGAGCCCGAAGATCCCGAAGACATCACCGACCACCTAGAAGCGCAAATCGCCAGCCTCCCTGAGGACGGCCGAATCCACCTCCCCAAAGGCCATTTCACCATAAGCCGCACCATCAAGCTGCCTTCTCACACCGCCCTGCAAGGCGCCGGCCCCGACCAGACGACCCTAATCCTCGCACCAAACACCAATGCCCACCTATTCACCAACCAAGATCACAATAAGGGCAACTCCAACATCGCCCTAATCGACCTATCCCTAAATGGCAACACCCATCACCAAAGCGCCGACGAAACCAGTCGCCAATCCCGCGCCCTCGTCCTGTTCCAGCGCGTGCGCGGCGCGAAACTCACAAACGTGGCTGCCAGCGACGGTGTGCAAACCGGCTTCCACTTCGCTCGATGCAACGATGTGGAAATCAACCATCTGCACTGCACTTCCATGCGCTGGCACGGCGTTCATTCAGTGGGCAGCAGCCGCGTTTCGGTGAAGGATTCCACGTTCCGCATGATCGGCGCCGGAAGGGGCTACGCGGCGGTGCGGCTGAACGGCGGCATGGGTGCCGACATTGCCTGCGATGTGCAGGTGTGCTCCGTGGGTGTGATACTCACATCGAAGTTCCAACAGTTGGAAAACGTGGTGGTGCAGGCCGAATGCGCCCATTGCCGGCACGGCATTGACCTTGCCGGTGACACGCAAAACCGGCTCCACAACGTCTTGGTGCAGAACAGCGAGGTGTTCGACAACGAACTCGGCATCAAGGTGTCGAACGCGGCCAACGTATTCATCCATCAGAGCCGGGTGGCGAGCAGTTGGGACACGGGCGTGTTGCTCGAGGGCCGGCACGGCGGCAAGTTCGTAGTGGTGACGGACACGCGCTTCGAGGGCAACACCAAGGATGTGCAGGAGATTCACGCATCCGGGAACAACCACTTCAGCGGCAACTCGTTTCGCGACGGTGATGGGAGTGTCAAGGAAGAGGCGTTCACCCCAAAGGCGTCCGATCCGGGTTTGCGCCCGCGGCCGGCGGACAGCTACTCCGGCGTTTGCACGGTGTGCGGCAGTGTGTCCGAGTTTGAGCACAATGGGGGTTCGGTGCGGGAGTCCTTCCGTTGTGAGCACTGTCGTTCGTCGCTGCGGTATCGGGGGCAGGCGAAGGCGATTCTGGAGGCGTTTGGCGACGGGGAGGCATCCATCGAGGCGCTGGTGAAATCCCGAGAGTTCGCCGGCCTCGACATCTACGAGCCCGGCCTGGTGGGGCCCTTCCGAGAGTATTTCAAGGAGCTTCCGGGTTATCGGCAGAGCTATTACTGGCCCGATTTGCCGGCGGAGGCGGTGAAGGACGGAGTTCCCAATCACGACCTGCAGAAGCTGGATTTGCCTTCGGACTCCGTCGATCTGGTCGTCACCTCCGACATTTTCGAGCACGTCCGGCGGCCGTTCAAAGCCTTCAAGGAACTGCACCGGGTGCTGCGGGTAGGCGGCCGGCATGTGTTTACCGTGCCGTTGCAGTTCCCGATGCGGAAGAGGACGGTGAAGCGAGTGGACACGTCATCGGAGGAGGACGTCTTTCTGTTGCCGCCCGCATATCACAGTTCCGGCGATGGCGACAAAGCGTTGGTGTACAACGACTTTGGCGCGGACATGCTGGATCGGCTCGAGGAGATGGGCTTCTCCACGTCGATTTCGTTCATCGATCGGGACAAGACGCTCTGTGGCAAGAACATCACGTTCGTGAGCACGAAGAGGAGCGCTTGAAGCAGGTGCCATCGCCGGAGTCGGATGTCGGCGCGGGGATCGATGTTTCCGTCGTGACATACAACTCGGCTGGCGATATCGAGAAGCTCGTTGCCAGTCTGGCCGCGCAGAGCATCGACGCCCGGCGGCTTCGGATTACGTTCCTTGACAACAACAGCAGCGATGACACGGCCCAGGTGCTCGCCGGCCTTGGGGCGCGGACGGGCGGCGTGTTCGGCGGCTGGGAGGTGCTTCAAAACCCGCGCAACGTGGGCTTTGGTGCGGCACACAATCGCGTACTGAGGCGGGGGGATGGGCCTTTTGTGTTCGTCTTGAACCCGGACACGGAGTTGCACCCGGAGTGTTTGGCGAGGCTGCTGGCGGTTGCCGATGCGGATGATGCGCGCGTGGCGGCCTGGGAGCCAAGGCAGCTCCCGTTTGAGCACCCCAAGCGATACGACCCCGTGACCATGGAGGCGCCGTGGTGCTCCGGGGCGGCCTTGATGTTGCGTCGGGCCGCGTTTGCGGATGTGGGTGGGTTCGATGACCGGTTCTTCATGTATTGCGAGGACGTGGATCTTTCTTGGCGGCTGCGGCACGCGGGATGGCGGTTGCGATATGTGCCTTCTGCCTGCGTTCGGCACCATACCTATGAGATCCCAGGGCAGACCAAGCCTTTGCAATATGTGCAAACCGTGCTCGGTTCGTTGCGGCTCCGGACGCGGCATGGGGAGTCGGGGAATGTGCTTCGGGGTTGGCGGATATATATACAGTGCCTTCTTGCGCCGCCCGAGCTTGTGGGACGGTGGGCACTGCTGCAGGCCGGTTTGCGCTATGTAGCCGATATGCCGCATTTTTTCCGGCATCGGACAAAGGGGCATCACGCTTGCTTCTTGGGGCTCGATTTCGCGGAGCACCGCCGGGGGGCGTTTCACGAGGTGGTTCCGTATGGGGAGCTCCGCCAGCGCCCCTTGGTCTCGATCTTGGTTCGGACGATTGGCCGCAAGGCGCAGGTTCGGCGGGCGCTGCGGACGATTCTGAACCAGACCTATGAGAATGTGGAAGCGGTGGTGGTGGAGGACGGGCCGGCGACGCTGCAGGCGTTGGTGGAGTCGTTTGCGGACCCGCGGATCGTCTATGTGCCGTTGGGCAAGCGCCGTGGCAGGTGTGAGGCGGGCAACGCGGCGATGGGCACCGCCCGGGGGAAGTATCTCGGCTTCCTGGACGAAGACGACGAACTGTTCGCGGACCATGCGGAGCAATTGGTCGCCTGCCTGGAAGAAGCCGACGCCCGCGTTGCTTACGCCACTGCCTTCGAGGTCCCCACGGAGTGGAACGACCGCCACGAGATCACCGGCGAGGGCCCCGGCGAGGTGGTGTTCGACCGCCCATTCACCTACATCGAACTCAGCGTGCGCAACATCACCCCCATCTGTGCCGTGCTTTTCGAACGCACGCTGTTTGAGC
>VXPR01000222.1 GCA_009839405.1 Gammaproteobacteria bacterium | reverse complement strand
GCCCCGCGGAAGCGCGTGTTGCCGAGGTCAAACCCCCAGCCTGTGGAGCGAATCTGCGTCAGTCCAGGCGTTCCGTCCGTGTCGGCACACAGGGTCGCGTCGCCATCGGCCGCGACCACGGAAGCGTGCCCGGCAACCAGCGCGCACGCTGCGAGCAACAATGGCGCGACAGTTCCGCACTTCATTCGGTGATGGCTGGCTCGCGGGTGGGTGGCGCAACCCTATCACTAAGCGCTGCGGTGGCCCCGCTGCCTCGTGGCATCATGCCTTGCGAGGCATACAGCGGCAACGAGGGAGAACCCATGCAACTGCGTCCGAACCGCGTCAAGCGCAAGCTCGAAGCTGGCGAACCGGCGTTTGTCATCGGTGGCTTCACCCATGCCGACGACATCGATTCCTTTGGCCCGGTGGGTTTCGATGGCGTTTGGTTGGAGGGCGAACACGGCGGCGTGGACGCGGCGGATCTCGGCAACCTCACGCGCGCCTGCGACATCTGGGGCATGACCTCCGTCGTGCGAGTCAATCGCAACGACCAAGGGCTCATTTACCGGACCCTGGATCGCGGTGCACAGGCCATCGTCGTGCCGCATGTGGACAGCCGCGCGGATGCCGAGAACGTGGTGGCTGGCGGCAAGTTTCCGCCGCTCGGCCGGCGTGGTCTCTTCACCAGCCGGCAAGGCTATGGGGTGCCGGACTACCTGGCCCAGGCCAACGACGAGACGCTGCTCATTGCGCTGATCGAAGATATCGAAGCGTGGCACAACCTCGACGACATTCTCGAAGTGGAGGGCATTGGCGTCTTCTTCGTCGCGCCCTCGGACTTCGCGGCATCGATGGGTCACATTGGCGATGTAGGGCATCCCGAAGTGCAGGAGAAGATCGAGGATGCGCTGCGCCGGATCGTCTCCGCCGGTCGCACTGCGGGAACTCTCGCCATGACCGGCAATGCACAACGTTTCGCCGAGATCGGCGTTCGCTTCTTCTTCACCGTTACGTCGCCTTGGCTGGCTGCGGGCGCTGACTCCTTTCGCGCCGCCGTGTCCGCGGGCATTTAGGAATCTCCGCGCAAATCCTCGCATGGAGCAAATCGCGCAACCCTACGGTCCTAGGGCGCTTTCTTTCGTAGGGGACGGGCTTATCCCGTCCCGGCGCGCCCTAACGGGCGCGTTGGCAGTTGCTACACACATTACGTCTCATCGGCCAGCTGTGGACTGTATGGCGCCATAACATAATGAAAATAGATACGAAATATAGAACTAGGACAAGGCTTGCTCGAGGCCACTTGGCTAGCGCATTGCACCTTTCTTACAACAATCTCCGCTTTCGTTCCTTGTAGGACCATGTCGTCCCTGACGGGCTAACGCGTTCCACTTTTCCCTTGCTCCTCGGTCCTTCGACGCGGCTGGTTGAAATCGTCCCCGGAAAAGGTTTTGCGACGTTATTCGTCGTTGTACTGGAAGACAACTGAACAGCCGTTACTGCTGTAGTGTCAATGTAGCCAACGAGATTGGCACCTTGTCGATCAGCCGAAGAACGCGAAGTCCTCGGTGTTGCTGAACGGGAATCGCCGCGCGCCCGGTGAGTTCTCAATGCCGAGATAGCGCCGCAGCGCCTTGTGCACGTGCTTCGGGTAGATGATCGTGCCGTTCGCGTCGTCGCGCTCGAGCGTGCGCGGGTTGATCTTCTGCGCGAAATGCAGCCCGTCAGTCTCGCCGACGGCGCGGCTTGTCCAAGGCTGGTTCTTCTCCATGACGACGTAGCTGCCGATCGGCCAGTGATCCTTGCCGTCTTGGGAGTTGTAGAAGTTGGTGCGGGCGAAATCGGAACCGATCACGACCAGCATCCGGTCCGCAACGCCGTGCTCCTCGGCGTAGTCCCAGAGGAAGTCGACGCCATCGGCGAGGTTGCCCAGCAGCCATTCGTGATCCGGATCGTGGGTCGAGTGGGTGTCGAACCCGCCGAGCCAGAGGTCCGCGCTGACCGACACCCCGGTCTTGAACGCCAGCACCGCCAACTGCGCCTGGCGGCGCAATTCGCTCCAGTACCTGTTCCCGGCCGGTGTCTCGTACTGCACTGTCCGTTCGAGCTCGTCCTCCGGCGGAATCGCGTCGGCGTACGCCTTGAGCCCCTCCGCAGACAGGAACGACGACTGGTACAGGCGCCGGTTCCAGAGGTCGCCTGGCAGCACGTTTCTTGCGGCGACGAGGCGTGCCGTCTCCGATGTCTGCCGCGACCTCAGCGCCGACCAGTCGGCATCGCTGATGTAGCGACGTTGCGAGTTGTGCCACGGCTCCCGAGGTACCAGTTCCGGCGCGGCGATGTTGCGCAACCGGTCCGCGTTGTTGATCCGCGTGTACCTCGCCACGCCCCCCGTCTCGGCGTAGCCCCCGAAGTTGAGATACGTCACGGGCAGTTCCGGGCCGTAGTGTGCGGACAGTAGCGCGCCCATCGACGGGTAGCCCTCCGAATTGCGCCCGCTCCAGTTGTGCACGATCCCGACGGTGTGCGAGTTGGTCTGCGCGTCGACGCCGTTGATCACCAGCATCCGGCGGTGGTACTTCGTGAAGAAACGGGCGTTGTTCGCAAACGGCGCGTACGCGATTCGCCCGGCCGTGCGGATCTCGTCGCGCTCGGCCCAGTGGTTGATGACCGGCTCGCCGGGCGTATTCGCCTTCGGATCGCAGAAACTCGTTGGATCCCAGCCGCCGTCCGCCTGTACGAACACGAACAGCCTGCCGCGGTAGTCGGCGGCGTTCGCCAGCGGCAGCCGAAACCCCAGGCTGGCACCTCCCAGTCCCGCGAGCGCGCCCTTGATCAGGTTGCGTCGTCTCATGCCCTGCCCCTCACAGATACAGGTAGCGGTAGTCCATCAGCAGGTAGGCGAGGACAACCACCCAGGTCCGAGCAATGCCGTTGCGGTCCGACCAGTCGATCGAATCGAAGTGAGCATTGACCACATCCCAGTCCCAATCGTGACGCGCACCCCATTCGTCGCCCCAGTCCTCCCGGTAGACGAAGGCGTCGTCGACTAGGCCCTCGAGGAAGTACTGATCCTGGGGCCAGTCGCACTCAATGTCGTCGGCCCAACGAAAGTGGGTATCCTCGGACTCGCGCTTGCGTTTCCAGACGTCGACAAACAGCCCGTAGGCGTTTCTCACCTCCAACGAGTCAACGGACACTGTGACGCCGAGCAGGCGCTCATGGACCGACGCGAGCGCGGCCTTTATCAACCGCGCCCCCGTCGACGAGGCCGTACTGCCCGACTCGACGTCGATCTCGAGACGCGCCAGTTCCTCGCCGTACTGGTCGGCCCACGCGGTGATTTCGATCACGTGCCTCCCGGTATCCTTTACTGTCACCGGCACCTCGATGGAACCGTCGCAGAACAGGGCGAAGTGCCCGCCAACGCGGCGATTGCAGCCACGCTCGCTGTCCGCGACCTCGAAGTCCGCCGCACGCCAGATGCCGGCAAGGCGTCCGGCCGCGTCGCGAATGATGACCTTCTCTACATGGAGATTCCGGTCGCCGCCAGCATCGTCCCCGTCGTTGTTCGTGAAACTGAGCCGAACGGTGTTCCGCCCCGCCCGCAAGCGTCCGCTGAGCCGCAGCCTCTCCCTCGATACCGAGTCGCCTCCGACATCGAATCCGCCGCTGAACTCGAACACCGGAGACACGTCCGTGCCTACTCCCTGGAAAAGACGCCTCTCGGCATCGGGCAACAGGTACAGCTCTCGCATCACGATCGGGCAGCTCGACTCGAGGGCGTGGCTCTGGGCCACGCCGGCCATAACGGACGTCATGTCGCGCGCCCGGTCCGTGATGCCGTCGGAGTCGATCCCGCCGTAGAGCAGCCGGTAGTCGTCGGCAGCCGTCAGCAGACTCTCTTCTTCCTGGTGCGGCTCATGCCACTCCCGCGGGACACGCCGCCCCCATTGGAAGCCCGTCAGCGCAAGTGTCTTTCGTGCCAGCTCCTCGGGCGTCAGCAGACGTCTCGCGCCCACGACGCGCAGCGCGTCCGTGCGCGTCGCATCCACGGCCCCCATCGACGTGGCGCGGAACCACTTCCCCACGGCCATCTCGACAAGAAGGTCCTTCGCGTTGTAGGCCTGACCCCCGCGGAATCCGCGCCGGAAGCCGTTGGCGAGACGCTGGACCTCCAGTGCCTGGGCGTTCGCGGCGAGCAGCGCCCCCCGGAAACCGCGGTCCGACTCGTCCTCCGGCGCCTCGACCACCTCCGATCCCATGACCGCGGGCCACCAGAACTTCACCGCCGCTTCCGCGAAGCGGTCGTCGGCGACGATCTTCTGCGCCAGCCAAGGGAGGCTTGAGTCGGCATCGGCAACCAACTCGCCGGCGAAACCAGGAGCGCGCATGTCGCGATACCAGGTGTCTCCTTCCTGATAGCCGCCAACGCTCAACGTCACCAGGCGACCACGGTTGCGCGTGCGCGGATAGACATTCGTGCTAGTTCTTTCCCACAGGACTGCCTCGACCTCGTAGCTGCCATCTACCGGGATGTCCGCGAACAGGTCCTGTCGACAGAACCACGCTTCGTAGTACTCCTCGCCGCTCGCCTCGTCCACTTGTGGTTCATCTCGGCCACACATCTCGTCAGGGTCGAGTTCATGTAGCTCGATCCGTTGCACAACCTGCCCCGACGCGTTGCGCACGGCGACGTGATCGATGGCCATGTGCCAGTAGATGCCTTCGTCCTCTTCCCGCGGAGGGTCGAAGTAGGGCCGGAGGGAAATGCGCTCTCGGCCTGCCAGCAGCCACGCCGAAACCGCCAATGTTTGGCGATCCGACCGACTCTTGGCGGTGATCGCGAATGTGCCTTGTCCGGCGGCCCAGCCGTCCTCACCGGCGGACCCATGCTTGTAGAACCAATCGATCGCGTCGAGTCCTTCCCACTGATCGCGATAGAGGCCCTCGTCGCCGTAGTTCTGAAACGCCCCGGCGATGGGGTCGAGCACCGTGTGGAACACGGTGCAGGCCGGGTTGTGCATGGTCGGGTTGTTGGTGTCGGCGAGCGCCTCCGGATCGGTCGTGCGAGACGCCGATTTCTCGACATCCAGTCCGAGGAAGTGGTAGTAGGTCCAACGCGAGCGCGCACGGTTCCGATTCGTCGGCGTCGTAGGGTAGCGCTGAAGGAACACCTTCGAGTTGAGAACTCCCGCGTGCGGATAGACCGTCGACAGCGAACCGGGATCGATCACGCGCTGGCCAACGTCCGTGGTCTCCTCGATGTATCCCTCGCCATTGCGATAGTAGGAGCGGATACGGGCAGGCTGGAACTCGTGCACGTCGCCTCGGTCCGCAAACGTCACCTCGTCACCGTACGCTTGCGCCGCCTGCGGATTGGCCATGGCGTAGTCGGCGGTGAGGATCTCCGTGTACGGCAGGTCGTTCTCGACGACGCGGGCGATCAGCTCCAGCGGACCGCGGAACGCGCCGTACTGAACGCCATCCTCCCATTCGTCCAGCCTGCGCTCGTCGCGTTCGTTGCCGCTTTCCGCCGCCAAGGCCAGTTGGTACCGGATGTTCGTGTATTCGACAAAGCGGTTGAAGTCGCTGATGACCCAGTCCTCCCGATCCGTCAGCAGCCTGTCGTTGCTCGCGCGGATGAGGAACTCGTGAAACGCGGGCCCCTTCATGAGGCCCCGGATCGCCCCGCGCAGGCTCGGCAGTCCGCCGCTCTCGACGGCCGCGTACTCCGCCTCGGTGGGAACACGCCCCGCGAAGACGATCGCCGCTCGGCGCAGGGTGGCGTGCGCCGGCTCCATCCGCACGCCGTCGAACAGCGCCGACGGGGCGATCGCCGGCCCGCCCGTGTCCTGGCCGAGGAGCGAGAGGAACTGCCGCAGGCTGTCGAAGCCCGTCGTACCCGCCGGCAACTGCTCGCCGCCGCCGTGGGCGACCCCCTGTACCTTGTTGAGGATCAGCTCGGCACCGCCTTCGACGTCGGCCACGAAATCCTCGAACACTTGGCGGTTCACGGTCACGTGGTCCGCCACGGCAGAGGGAACGAGTACCAGACGGGTGTTGGACGACACGCCCCCGGACACATGGCAGTTGACGCACTTGCCCTGCACCACCGCATCCGACACCAGCGACGCGAACACCTCCGCCGCCGTCGCCTCGTCCCGGTCCGTATCGCCGACCGGCGTCCCGGCTTCGATCTCCGCGGGTTCGCCCCCCGTCCGCGTCCAGGCGAGGTTCCGCGTCAGCCGCAACGGCCCCTGCTCCAGCGGTTGCCGAGCCGACATGCCGTAGTACAACCAGCGGCCGTCCTGATGGCGCAGCAGCACATCGTCCAAGCCGTCGCCGCCGAGATCGCCAACGCCCGTCATCGACCAGTCGCCGCTGCGCGTCAGCCGCACCGAGCCGCGACCCGGCAGGATCGTCCGCCCCGCCAGCGGGTAGAAGGTCCAGTTGCCGTTGACGTGGCGCAGCAGGGCATCGTCCGT
>VXPR01000224.1 GCA_009839405.1 Gammaproteobacteria bacterium | reverse complement strand
CCCCCCCCCCCCCCCCCCCCCCCCCCCCCCCCCCCCCCCCCCCCCCCCTACGGGTAGTGGCAACCTCCGTGCAATCGGCGCATGATTGGCCGCTTGAGAGGAGGAGACACCCAATGGCACACGATCTCATCGTTCGCGGCGGACGCATCGTCGACGGCACCGGCGCGGAGCCCTTTCACGGCGACGTCGCCATCGATGGCGACACCATCGCTGCGGTCGGCAAAGTGGACGGCAGCGCGGCACGCGAAATCGACGCCGCCGGCGCAACGGTCACGCCCGGCTTCGTCGATCTGCACACCCACTTCGACGCGCAAGCAGGATGGGACCCGCTGCTGACGCCGGTTTCCTGGCATGGGGTGACGACGGCTCTCTTCGGCAACTGCGGCGTGACGTTCGCGCCCTGCAAGCCGGCGGACCGCGAGTTCCTGGCCGGAATGATGGAAACCGTCGAGGACATCCCCAAGAACGCCATCCTCACCGGCCTGCCGTGGGACTGGGAGTCCTACGGGCAATATCTCGACTCCATCGAGAAGCTGGACCCCGCCATCAACATCACCGGCCTCGTCGGCCACTGCGCATCCCGTTTCTACGTCATGGGCGAACGCGCCATCGAGGAGGACGCCAGCGAAGACGAGATTCGCCAGATCGCCGAACTCGTCGGACAGTCCGTGAAGGAAGGCGCGGTCGGTTTCTCCACCAACCGCCTGCCGGGCCACGTGCTGCCGGACGGTCGCTCGATTCCGGGCACCTTCGCCCAAGAAGAGGAACTCGTCGCCATCTCGCGCGCCGTGGGCCAGAACGGCGGCATCCTCCAGAGCGTGCTCAACTACAGCAAGCTCGACGAGGAAATGGCCATCCTCACCAATCAGGTGCGGGCGGCCGGAACCCGCATCCTGTTCAGCGCCCCCTACAACCCGGGGCCTGGCGGAACCGGCACCGGCTATGACAGCGCCATCGCCGCCATGCAGTCCGAAGGGCTCGACGTGAACGCCCTCACCCTGCCGAGAAGCGGCGGCTTCCTGTCCGGCCTCACCACCGGCATCGCCTTCACCACCCCGGCCTGGGGCAAGCTGCGCAAGCTCGATTTCGAGGGCCGACTGGCACTCATCCAGGACGAGGACGAACGCGCCAAGCTGATCGAGGACGCGAAGAAGCACCCGCAGGTGGAAGAGGCGGCGAAGAACTTCTACTGGCTCGGCGACGAGGAGCGTCCCAAGTATGCCCGGGACGCGAGCGAAAGCCTTTACAGCCAGGCCAAGGCGGTGGGGCGGCATCCGGTAGAGCTCTGGCTCGACAAGATGCTGGAGACCGACGGCAAGGCGCTCTTCCACGTGCGCTTCTTCAACCATAACCTGGAGACGCTGAAGGGGTTCCTGACGACCGACTGGGTTCTGCCCGGCATCGGCGACGCCGGCGCCCACGTCAGCCAGATCATGGATTCCGGCTGGACCAGCTTCCTGCTGGCGCACTGGCACCGCGAAAACGACCTCTTCACCATTCAGGAAGCCGTGCGCCGCATGACCAGCGCCTCGGCACGGGTGATCGGCTTCCAGGACCGCGGTGCCCTCAAGCCCGGCATGAAGGCGGACGTGAACGTCATCGACATTGATCGGGTGGCGGAACGCCAGCCGGTGTTGGTGCATGACTTCCCGGACGGCGCGCCAAGGCTGATCCAGAAGGCGATGGGCTACGAGGCAACCATCTGCAACGGCAGCGTGATCCTGGAGAACGACACGCATACCGGCGAGCGCTCCGGCCGCGTGCTGCGCAATCCGGCGACTTGCTAGGAGGCCAACGAAGCTCTCATCAAGCCGACTTGCTCCCACCCGCCAAGGACGGCGAGTCGCTGACGCGCGGGAGGAACCGGATGGCCGTAGGCGACGGGCTTCCCGTCCCGGCGCGCCCTGTCGGGCGCGCACGTTGCGACGGACTCGGCCTGGAGGAGACAAGCCCGTCCCCTACGACAGACTCTGCCTGCATTCATTGGGTTCCACGCAAGCGCGTCCTGCCCTCTATAGAGGTCGCCAGATAGCCAAACAACAGGAGTAAGCCGCTATGGCCAACTTTGACTACATCATCGTCGGCGCCGGTTCGGCCGGCTGCGTTCTCGCCAATCGCCTGAGCGCCGACCCCGGCAACTCCGTCCTCCTCCTCGAAGCCGGCGGACGCGACTGGAGCCCGCTCATCCACATTCCGGTGGGCTTCTGGAAGATGATCGAGCGGCCGAGCGTCAACTGGTGCTTCGACACCGAGCCCGAAGAAGGCACCCACAACCGTCGCATCCCTATTCCGCGGGGCAAGGTGCTCGGCGGCTCAAGCTCCATCAACGGCATGCTCTACGTGCGCGGTCAGGCGCTTGACTACGACACCTGGGCACAGCTCGGCAACCGCGGCTGGTCCTATGACGAAGTGCTGCCCTTCTTCAAGCGCTCCGAGAACTGCGAACGCGGCAGCGATGACTATCACGGCAGCGGCGGCGAACTGAACGTCGCCGACATGGTGGAGAGCCATCCCCTCCTGGGCGCATTCGTCGACGCCGGAACCGAGATTGGCTACGCCGCCAATCCTGACTACAACGGTGCCTCCCAAGAGGGATTCGGCATCTATCAGGTCACGCAACGCAACGGCCGCCGCTTCTCGAGCGCGCGCGCCTTTCTCGACCCCGCCCGCAGCCGTTCCAACCTCACCATCGCCACCCGGGCGATGGCCGAGTGCGTGCTCACCGAAGACGGTCGCGCCACGGGCGTGCGCTACTCCCAAGGCGGCGGCGCTGCCATCGAGGCGACGGCAAACCGCGAGGTGATCCTTGCCGCCGGCGCCGTGCAGTCCCCGCAGCTTCTGGAACTGTCCGGCATCGGCGAAGCCGAGCGACTGCGCGGTCTCGGCATCGACGTGGCGCACAACCTTCCCGGCGTTGGCGAGAACTACCGGGACCATTACTCAAGCTCCGTGGCCTGGCGCGTCAAGGGCACCACCACCCTCAACGAGCAAACCCGCGGTGCCCGCATCGTCCTCGAGGCCATCAAGTACGGCCTCGCAAGGAGAGGCGCCTTCACCTACACCGCCGGCATCGCCCACGGCTTCGTCCGCACCCACGAGGAGCTCGAAACCCCCGACGTGCAGTTCCACTTCGCCCACGCCAGCTACGCCCGCGGCGCCAAGCGCGGCTTGCTAGAAAAGGAGCCGGGCATGACCTGTTCGGTGTGCCAGCTTCGTCCCGAAAGCACCGGCTCCATCCACGTCCAAAGCGCCGACCCCAACGTGCAGCCGGCCATCCGGCCCAACTTCCTCGACGACGCCATCGACCGCGCCGCACTGATCGAGGGCATGAAGATCGCCCGCCAAGTCGGCGCCGCTCCATCCCTGGCTGCCTATGCCGACCACGAGCTCTACCCTGGCGATGCGGTGCAATCCGACGACGAAATCCTCGACTTCTGCCGCCGCACCGGCTCCACCGTCTTCCACCCCATCGGCACCTGCAAGATGGGCAGCGATCCCATGGCCGTGGTGGACGACCGCCTCCGCGTCCACGGCGTTCAGGGCCTGCGCGTAGCCGACGCCTCCATCATGCCGACCCTGGTCTCCGGCAACACCAACGCCCCAGCCATCATGATCGGCGAGAAGGGAGCGGCCATGGTGCTCGAGGACAACGCGGCCTAAAGGAGAAGCCGGCGGGCGCTTGCCGGCAGCCGTGCAGCCAGAAACCAGGCACCACCGAGGACCCGATGGGTTCCAAAGCCTCCATCGGCGCGGCACACTTGTATCCAGGGCACGCCGCTTCACCGCCCGAAACGTAACGCCCAGGAGCAAACCATGCCCGACTACGACGGCACGATAACCCTGTCCATCCCCGTGAAGGATCTCGATGCCTCAATGGCATGGTTCACGGGCAAGCTCGGCTTCGAGGAACTGTTCAGGGCCCCGGAGGCCGGCTGGGCCGAGGTAGGCACGCCTGCGGAGGGGGTCAGCATTGGCCTCAACCAGGACGGCGACGCGCTCGGGCCGGGAACGACGCCCGTGTTCGGAGTTCGCGACGTCGACGCGGCTCGCAGCGAACTCGAGGCCAAGGGCGTGTCGTTCGAGGGCGACACGGTGGAGATTCCCGGCATGGTCAGACTCGCGACCTTCACCGACCCTGACCGCAATCGCTACATGCTCGCCCAATCGTTGGCGTGACCCAGCGATCGCGATCGCATCGACCCGGATACTGTGCCTTCCGTCAGCCCCGTGCCGAGAGCCCCCCGTCAACCGGCAGGCAGATGCCGGTGATGTAGCCGGCGTCGTCCGAGGCGAGGAACAGGGCGGCGTTGGCGACGTCCCAGCCGGTGCCCTGTTGCCGCAGGAGCGGAACCTGGCGGGCGCGTTCGGCGCGAATTTCCTCACGGGAGCGGTTCTGTTCGCTGGCGCGGCGTTCGATGGCCATGGGGGTGTCCATGAGGCCCGGCATGATGGCGTTGACGCGGATGCCGTAGCGGGCGTTGTCGATGGCCATGGATTTGGTGAGGGAGTTCATGCCGGATTTCGACACGCCGTAGGTCATGTTGCCGTGGGCGCCGTGGGCCGCCATGGACGAGATGCCGATCACGACGCCGGAGCGCTGGGCGCGCATGACCGGCAGCGCGTGCTTGCAGGTGAGGAAGTAGCCGGTGAGGTTGAGATTCATGATGTCGGACCAGTTTTCGACGGCGAGCCCCGCCACCTCGCCGTCACCCTGACTCTTGCCGACGTTGTAGTGCAGGATGTCGATGCGGCCGGATCGCTCCACGGCGTGGTCGCTGATGGATTTGCAACCCGCTTCGGTGGTGACATCGGCGACGAAGGAGACGGCATCGCCCCCCTCCTTAGCGATCATCGCTTCGGTCTCGGCGAGGCGCTCCTCGATGCAGTCCACCAACAACACCGTCGCACCCTCGCGGGCGTAGGTGACCGCCGCGGCGCGGCCGTTGCCGATAGTTTCGCCAGGCGTCTGCCCGGCGCCGACCACGATGCACACTCGATCCTTGAGCTTCATCCCTTACCCCCCATGTTGCCGATGTGTAGGGTAGCCAATGTTGCTCCGCTGCGAGCGACGATGGCGTGAACACCCTGGGAGATTCCTGATGGCGGGTGGCCCCGTGAGCTTCTTTGAGATTGCCGCCACCTTGGTCGGCCTCTCGGCGCTGTTCGGCTACCTGAATCACCGATACCTGAAGGCGCCGCCGACAATCGGCCTTGTGCTCATCGGTCTCGGTGTCGGAACCATGCTGCTGGTGGCCCAAACGGTGCTGCCGGCGGCGGAGGTCGACGCCGCGGTCGTGGGCGTGTTGGTGCACATCGACTTCCACGAGCTGTTGATGCACGGCATGCTCAGCTTCCTGCTGTTCGCCGGCGCGCTGCATGTGGACATCCCCGCGCTCCGGTGTCGGTGGCGCACGGTCAGCGCCATGGCAACGGCGGGCACCGTGCTCTCGACCGCGCTCGTCGCCGGGGGCATTTGGCTTGTGGCCAGCTTGGCCGGCCACCCGCTTCCGTTCGTGTGGGCGTTGGTGTTCGGGGCCCTGGTCAGCCCGACGGACCCCGTCGCGGTGCTGGGGCTCTTCGAATCCGTGCGCGTGCCACCGACCCTGAAAGCGGCCCTCGAGGGCGAGTCGCTGTTCAACGACGGCGTGGGAGTGGTGGTGTTCACCGTGCTGCTCGGGGTTGCCCTGCAAGACACCGATCCTGGGCTGTGGCATGTCGGCGAGTTGTTCTTGGTCGAGGTGGCGGGTGGCGCCGCCCTCGGCATCGCGCTCGGCTACGCCGGCTACCGCGGCGTCCTCGGCATCGAAGAACCGAACCTCGAGCTGCTGGTCACGCTCGGCATCGTGATGGTCGGCTACGCCGCGGCGGTCCGGTTCGGGGTCAGCGGTCCGATCGCCATGGTCGTGGCGGGCCTCTTTTTCGGCGGCCAGGGCATGCGGCGGGCGGTGAGCCCGGCCTCGAGGGACTATCTGAGGAAGTTCTGGTCCCTCCTCGACAACGTCCTGAACTCCGTGCTGTTCCTGCTCATTGGTCTCGAAGTGCTGGTGGTAGCCGGTGCTGGCCTCGGCTTCTGGTGGGCCAGCCTTGCCGCCATCCCCGTGGTCCTCGCCACACGCTGGCTGAGCGTCGCCTTGGCGCGAACCGTGCTGCATCGCTGGGAGGCATTCGAGAAGGGCGCAGTAACGGTGCTGACTTGGGGCGGCCTGCGCGGAGGCATCGCCGTGGCCCTGGCGCTTTCGCTACCGGCCAGCGAGCACCGCCCGTTCATCCTCGCAGTCACATACGCGGTGGTGGTGTTCTCCATCGTTGGGCAAGGGTTGACCGTTGCGCGCGTGACGAAATGGTCCGTGTTCTCGGGTAGCTAGCAGTCTGTCGGACTTGGCGATGGACGGTTCCCGGAGGGAAGGCATTCTGCCTTCCCCGGCGCCGTCAGGCGCCCTTCCTTCGCGAACCTCGCGCTCGACGCACCTGACGGT
>VXPR01000603.1 GCA_009839405.1 Gammaproteobacteria bacterium | reverse complement strand
CACAATCTCCGAACGAAGCCGCTCCTGTCACTCCCCTTTCGCGCCAGCGCCGTTTTTTTGCGGCGCTGGCTCCTGGCCGAGTCGGTTGCCTGTAGGGGCGATTCGGTCAGTAAGGTCTCGCGTCCAGCGCGCGACTGCCGCGCAGGGGTTCGCAGGTCCACTGCGAGTTGACCTCGGTGCCGTCGAAGACGAGGTTGCGGCACTGGGTGGCTTCGTCGATGAAGCGGCACTGCAAGGTCTTGAAGTAGAAGCTCCAGGTTCTGCCCTCGTCAGATTCAAAGCGGCAGGCGACCCGGTGTTGGGCGTTGCCGTATCGATCGCTGTAGTCGGCGACGATGGTCTGCACCACCTCCGGCGTGTAGCGGTCTGGCAGTCGCGCCATCGAGTCCTTGAAGTAGCGGCTGATGGAACCGGCGGTTCTAGGCTCGGCAGCCACACCGAGCCAACCGATGCCCGCTTCGAGGTCCGGTGGAACGCCGCCACGGCCGTTCAGGTAGATGTCCGCCGCCGATGCCTGCGCCCACTTGAAGCCGCGTCGGGCGGCGGCGACGAGAAACGGCAGGGCTTCTTTGTACTTGCCTTCGTTGTATAGGGCAGACCCGCGGTTCGCGGCGTCATAGACCTCGGCGATGAACTGCCCGGACGGCACCTCCCCAATCTCGGGTGCTGGCGTGTCGATGATGGGCGCGGTGACCACGACCTCCTCGACATCGCTGTGTGGCCTCTGCGGTTCCTCGAAGAGAGGATCCGCTTCGGGATCGTCGCGGAAGCGGCAGCCGATGTCCTCCACCACGTTGCCGAACACGCGGCACTCGACTCGGTGTCGGGCATGGCCATAGCGCGCCCGGAACTCTTCCACGACCCGCTCGGCGTTGCCCGCGTGTGCGTCCGGCAGTTGCGCCTGGACACTCTCGAAGTAGTCCGCGATGCGACGCGACGTTGCCGGCGCCGCAGCGACGCCGAGCCAGCCGATGCCCACCAGCACATTGCGTTCGACGCCCCCGCGCCCGTGCAAGTAGATGTCGCCAGCCGAAGCCTGCGGCAGCTTGAAGCCTCGTTCCGCGGCGGCGAGGAGGTAGGGAAGCGACTCGGCATAGCGGCGCTGGTCGTAGAGGCGTCCACCATGGCGCGCAGCGGCGTAGATCTCCGCCATGAACGCCGGAGAAGGGGGCTCGTTCGGTGCCGGTCGTGGCGCGGCACCCAGCACCGGTGGATCGGCCTCGTCGCCGGCAGGTCCCGGGCCGTGCTCTTGAGCCGAAGCGACGCCTGCTCCGAGGAAAAGGAGCACGGCGGACAGGATGTGGGCGGGCAGTCGTCGCATGGTCTTGTTCTCGGGTGGCAGACTAACGGACCTTGGCAATGGACTGTTTCTGGAGGAAAAACATTCTGCCTTCCCTCCGAGGCCCGTCCTGTTGGGCACTAGCAGCAAGTGTTGGATGCAGGACGTCTGGACCGTGCAGGCATGCGACGGATTATCCCACTCCCGCCTGTATGATCGAGCGTCCCTCGCTTGGAGTGCCACTCATGCCCTATGCCGAAAACGCCGCGATTGAGCAGTGGCTGGCGCAGACGCCGCCGGAGGGTGTTCTGGAACCGGACCTGCCGATCATCGACCCGCACCACCACCTGTGGGACTTGCGCGACACATCGGCCCCTTGGGCGCAGAAGGTCTATCTCTGCGACGAGATGGCGGAGGAAATCCGCGCCTCGGGCCACAACGTGTTGCAGACGGTGTTCGCACAGTGCAACGCCTTCTACCGGGCGGACGGCCCGGAAGAGATGCGCTGCGTGGGCGAGACGGAGTTCGTCCACGGAGTGGTGGCGATGAGCCGCTCCGGGAGGTACGGCCCCGCGCGGCTCTGCACCGGCATATTCAGTGGCGCTGATCTCCGGCCAGGCAAGGCCGTCGAGCCGGTCCTCCAGGCTCACCTCGACGCCTCGCCCAACTTCCGCGGCATCCGCACCGCGTTCCCTTCCGACCTCAACGCCGAGTTCATGGACGGCTACGCGATGCTCGGCAAGCATGGCCTCTCCTTCGATCACTACTCTCCAGACTGCGAGCGCCTGCCCATTCTCGCCAAGCTGGCCGAGGCCCACCCCGAAGTGCCGATCATCGTCAATCACCTGGGCGGCAAGATCGACCCGGATGCCTCCTCGGCGGAAGTATCCCGCTGGCAAGAGTGCATCGACTCCATCGCCAGCTACCCCAACGTCGTCATCAAATGCGGCGGCGCCCAGCAACGCGTGGGGCTCGACTGGCAGCCGCCCTTCCACATGGATCGCCGGGCGGAGGGCCCCTTGAGTTCGGAGAAACTCTGCGACCTGCTCTATCCCTTCTATCAGTACGCCATCGAAGCATTCGGCCCCGACCGCTGCATGTTCGAGAGCAATTTTCCGGTGGACAAGGAGTCCGTTTCATACCGCACCTTGTGGAACCTGATGAAGCGAATCGCCAGCAAGATGGGGCTCGGCGAAGCGGAGAAAACGGCGCTATTCAGCGGCACGGCGGCGCGCGTTTATCGGCTGGACATGACGGGTTCGATGGGTTGATCTGGACGCACACGCTCGCGAAAGGGACCCTGCAGGGTTCCCTAGCGGGTATCAGCGAGCCCTCCTTGGCAAAGCCCGCCGGCAAACACCTGAAACAACAGCCCCTGCGGCGCGAGGGCCTCTCTGGACGGAGGGCGTCCCGCCCTCCAAAGCGTGCCGAAGGCGCGCACGCAGCGGAGCCGGCCAAGGCCACCGCAATCCGCGTTCCAGACAACGCCAACAAAGCACCAACGCCGCCGAAACCCCGCGCTACGCTTGGGGTTTGGCCCTAGCTCCAACTGGGCTAGGAATCCACCCGCAGCCGCTCAGCCATTTCCGGCTGGCCGTGAAATCGCGCCCAACTCGAAGGCGTGCCGCCGTATAGATCGTCCGTGGCACGCGGATTCGCGCCGGCCTTCTGCAGCCGTTCGACGATCTCCACGAGGCCATCCGCCGCCGCCAGATGGAACGCGGTGACGCCCTTGGCGTGGCCACCGAGCCAGCCGGTGCCGTTCGGGTCCGCACCTTGTTCGAGGAGCCAGTCCACCATCTCGATGCGGTTACGGAACGTCGCCCGGAGCAAGGGCGTCGTTTCGTAGGCGCGACCGTCGATCCGCGCTCCTTTCGCGACCAGCGCCTTCGCGGCGTCCATGTGGCCATTGGTGGCGGCGAGAATCAGCGCCTCGTCGAGCACCTCCTGATCGTCGTCGCTCGTCTCCCAGGGGAACCAGCCGTAGTTCGGGCGGTAGTAGGCACGGTTCGCCTTGGCCGCTGGCTTCAACGCGCCAGCCTCATCAAAGGCGCGATCAACGGCCTCCACATCGTTTAGCCCAGCCGCTACGCGCAAGTTGTCGGGCGCTCGGTCTTCGGCGGCGATCACGCGAGCCACATCCGGCCAGCCCCAGATGATGGCGTGCATCAGCGCGGTTCCGCCCGGCAGCATGGTCTCGCTGCCCGCGTTCGCACCTCGCGCAAGCAACAGCTCCGCCATCGCGGCCGAACCCACACTGTGCAGCGCCGACTTCTGTGTCGAGGCCACCGCATTCACCAGTTCCGGCTCTGCATCCAAGTGCCGAGCAACCGCATCGAGGTCGCCCGCTTCAACCTTGTGGAAGAAATCGATCGAACGCTCTTCCGCCTGCCCCCACAGAATGTCACGCAGGCGCAGCTCCATCGCCCGCCAGTCTGCAAACCCATGCTCCACGGCGCTGACCTCGAGCGCCTGGGTGAGCGTGGCTCGAGAGGGATCAAGCCCGGCAACCGGCGGCACACGCGCAAACCGGGCTCGCGCCTCCGCGAAACCGTCGGCCGCCTCCCGCGCCAGCATCGCCAGGTACGGCGTATGGAACGCGATCTCCTGACTGTAGAGACGAAAGGGCGCCATCAGTCGCGGGTGAGCACCTCCATCAGGTGCCCGTCGATGTCGCGCCAGTAGAAACCGCGGCCGCCATGGCGCGTGTTGATCTCGCCGTTGTCCGGCGAGAACGGCCCGGCGCCATAGGTGACGCCGTTCGCCTTGATGCGCGCGAAGATGCCGTCGAACTCCTCGTCCGTCACCTTGAACGCGTAGTGGTGGCTCGGAACGTCGCTCGCGTTGTCGAAGTCCATGGTCAGTGCGTCGTTGACGACCACGGGCGCGAAATGGCCCAGCGGGCCGTCGTAGCTGAGCCCCATGATCTTGGCGAAGAATCGTGCCGACGCTTCCTTGTCCCGTGCCGGAACGATGGTGTGGTTGAGTTCCATGTTTGCCTCCGTGGTCGGGCTCTCGCGCCCCCATCATACGAGAAGCGGGTGCCCCTGAAGGACTTGCCGAGGCTTCCGAACCTCGCCCCGAATGCCCGGCCTCGCTCCGGTGGAGTCGAACATCCAGCGCCGGTTTGGATGCTGTCTCCTGCACACCGTAGAGCCGCCGCGGTTGTAGCGCGGTGACGCCGCTGATAGCGTGCGCTGAAAGCTGCTTTTTAGGGAACGGGGCCTCGCGCGATGACCATAGAAGCCAGCACGGCAAGCCTTTCGCTTGACGGGAAGACTGCCGTCGTCACGGGTGGTGGCACCGGGATTGGCAAGGGCATTGCCCTCGAGTTCGCGCGGGCCGGGGCTGAAGTCGCCATCGCGGGTCGCAGGCCCGACGTGCTGGGCGAAGCCGCCGGCGAGATTCGGGCATTGGGGCGCCGGGCACTGGCCGTGCCGACGGACGTGACGAAACGCGAAGAGGTCGAGCGCCTGATCGCGTCCGCGACGGAAGCCTTTGGAGGCATCGACATCCTCGTCAACAACGCCGCCCACGGCGGGTCTGGCCCCTCGATGGCCGACAGCGACGAGGAGCGCTGGGACGAGATCGTCGACACCAACCTCAAGAGCGCGTATCTGTGCTGTCGTGCCGTGGCACCGGGCATGATCGAACGCAAGACCGGCTGCATCATCAACATCTCGTCCGTGATGGCGACGCGACCGGAGGGATGCCGCATCTACGGCATCGCCAAGGCCGGCGTGAACTTCATGACGCGCGGCCTCGCCCAGGACCTCGCACCCCACAACATCCGCGTGAACTGCATCGCGCCCGGCGCCGTGCGCACGGACATGCTCACCGCGGACGTGGGCGAGGACGAGGAGAACTGGGACACGCTCGCGAGCTACATTCCGCTCGGCCGGGTCGGAGCGCCGGCTGACATCGGCACGGTTGCGCTGTTCCTGGCGTCGCCAGCGGCGCATTACATCAGCGCACAGGTAATCGCGGTGGACGGAGCACTGTACGCATGAACCAAGCGGCCCCTACGGATGCGCTGACACCATCGATCCGCCGATTTCGGCCGGATGGCCCGGCCGCAAGCATCGCGGCGGAGATTCGGGCCAACGGCGTCGCCGTGGTGGAGCGTCTCTTCGCGCCCGAAGTCGCGGATTTGCTGGTGGCGAAAGTCACGCCGGCCCTCGAGCAGCAGGAGCCCGGCGGCGGCGATTTCTTTGGCCATCGCCGGCGTTCCGTGGGGGCGTTGTTCGCCCGCGGGGAGGAGTTCGCAGAGAACCTGCTGCTGAGTGAGCGGGTCCTCGAAGTCGTCGATGCGATCCTGCTGCCCGAACATCCGATGGCCGCCGCCACTCGCCGCGAGAAGGAGGAGAGGCAGGCGACGGGTGCCGACGGCTTGCCCACGGACTTCCACCAACGTCCCGACCCCCTCGTCGGCCCCAACTGCCACCACTACCGCATCAACGCCACCGTGGCCATGCAGGTGGTGCAGGGCGGCGCGAATCAGTATCTGCATCGCGACGAATGGCGCTACAAGCCTTACATGCACCGCGACCCGGACGGGCCGGAACTCAGTTTGGCGATCATGGTCGCCGGTACCGACTTCACCGCCGCCAACGGTGCCACCCGATTCGTCCCCGGCAGCAATCGCTGGCACGAAGGACGCACGCCCACGGAAGCCGAAGTGGTGCAGGCCGTGATGCCGAGTGGATCAGCCGCCTTCTGGCTCGGCAGCGTGTACCACGGCCTCGGCATCAACCACACGAGCACCCCACGCACGGGCTTCATCTACTCCTTCGCCCTCGACCACCTGGCGCAGGAGGAAAACCAGTTCCTGTCGGTGCCGCCGGGAATTGCGGAGACCCTCCCGCCCCGTGCGCAGCAGCTACTCGGCTACCGCATGAGCGCAACCGTCAACTTCGTCGCCGGCCGCGACAAAGATTTCGTGCTCCGCCCTGGCGCGGGGAGTGTTCTGGACTGACCGGTCAGGCTGATTTCATTGACGGGAGGCGAGACGCCCGCAAAGGACACACGAGCCACAGCGAGTCGCGGCTCGGTCAAGGTTCCTGTGCCAAGCGGAGGAGGAAATCTGCTGCCGTGACGATGGGGCAAGCGAAACTGGACTCCACGCCAAGCAAGTCCCGGTCTCCTGTGACCAAGAGGTCGGCACGACCAACCAAGGCGAGCTCCAGAAACGGTACGTCGTGTGGATCTCGGCAGGGTGGCGT
>VXPR01000179.1 GCA_009839405.1 Gammaproteobacteria bacterium | reverse complement strand
AGCCACAGCGAGTGCATCGTCGTCCGCAAACGAGGTCTGGTGAGAAATGCGGGCTGACCGCAGCGGAACCATCGTCCTTGGCCTCGGCGAGACCGGGCGTTCGTGCGTCGCCTTCCTGCACGGTCGCGAGCCGCTGGCAGCCTTTGATACGCGACCGAGTCCGCCGGGGCTGACGGAGCTCCGTCGCGCGCACCCGGACTTGCGCCTCATCGACGCGGCGAACTGGGACCTCGAAGTCTCGAATGCGACCCGGGTGTTGGTGAGCCCCAGCATCGATCCCGAACACTGCCTTGTGCGCCGAGCCCGTGCCGGTGGCGCTGCCATCGCGAGCGACATCGAGCTCTTCCTCGCCGCGGCCCGGGCGCCCGTAATCGGCATTACGGGCACCAACGGCAAGAGCACCGTTACGGCTCTGGTTGGAGAATTGCTGGCGGCAACCGGTCGCAACGTCGGCGTCGGCGGCAACCTCGGTCCCCCGGCGCTCGACCTCCTGCACCCTGACCGCGACGCCTACGTGCTGGAACTGTCGAGCTTCCAGTTGCAGCGACTGCGGCGACCGGCGCTCGCCGTCGCCTGCGTGCTCAACATCAGTCCCGACCACCTCGATCGTCACCACAACATTGCCCGCTACGCCGCCTGCAAGCGACGCATCTACGGCGGCTCCAAGGTGGCCGTCTTCAACGCCGACGACACGCGCACGTGGCCACAGACGGGCGGCGGCATCGCGTTGGGCGGCGCCGACTGGCGCATCGACGGCGACACGCTCCTCCTCGGGGGCGAAACCATGACGACGCAAGAGGTCGCTCTCAAGGGTCGCCACA
The DNA here is from genome assembly GCA_009839405.1 of Gammaproteobacteria bacterium. Lineage (GTDB taxonomy): Bacteria > Pseudomonadota > Gammaproteobacteria > Pseudomonadales > Azotimanducaceae > VXYL01. The sequence goes on along the minus strand of VXPR01000179.1, from coordinate 5,749 downwards.
ACCATTTCAACGTGCTCGCGGCGGCTGCCGTCGCTGCCGCGGCGGGGATGCGCGTGACCGACATGAAGCCCATCTTCAGGCGCTTCGCCGGCCTGCCGCATCGCTGCACGGAGGTGGCGCGGATGGCTGGCGTGACGTTCGTCGACGATTCCAAGGCCACCAACGTCGGCGCCTGCCGGGCCGCGCTCGAAGGACTCGGCAACGACTCTCGGAACCTCGTCTGGATTGCCGGCGGGGACGCCAAGGGCGCGACGTTCGAGGAACTTGCGGTGCCGGCACGCCGCCACGTCGCGCACGCGCTGCTGATCGGGCGCGACGCCGCGCGGCTCGCCGAGGGTCTTGGCGACGCGGTGCCGGTGACGCGCGTGGCCGACATGCAGACTGCGGTGCGGGAAGCATTGCGTCTGGCGCGGCCAACGCGCACCGTGCTGCTCTCGCCGGCCTGCGCGAGCTTCGACATGTACGACAACTACGAGGCGCGCGGCCGGGACTTCACCGCAGCAGCCCTCGCGCTGGGGGCTTCGGCCGCTGACAGCGGCGTCGGCTCCTAGCGGAGGGAGCGAGCAAATGCGAGCAACGAAGGCCACGAGTTCGCGCAGCACACTAGCGCCGCATGGTGGCGCTCTGGCAGTTTTCGCTGGCGCGAAAGCTGCTACGGCCCGTCGCATGCAGGGCACGTCCGAGCGATTTCCACCGGGCAGGCTCCGAGCGCCGCCAAACCGCGCCACGGCCGCCGGTGCGGCCAACGCCGCAGGGCCCCCGGTGCCAGGTCGAGCGGCCATCTGGATGCTGAGCATTGACACCACACTGCTTGCCGCATGGCTGGCGCTCGTGGTGGTGGGGCTGGTGATGGTGACCTCGGCAGCCTCCATGCTCTCCGGCGGCGTCGATCACTACCTGCTCCGGCATGGCATCTACGCCGTCGGTGCGCTGGTACTGGGTGGCGCCATCCTGCTGCTGCCGCTCCGGCTGTGGGAACTGGCGCATCGCCTGGTGCTGGTGGCGGCGGTGGCGCTTTGCTGTCTCGTGTTCGTGCCGGGATTGGCGGAGGAGATCAATGGCTCGCGACGGTGGATCTCGCTTGGCCCCATCGGCCTGCAACCTGGAGAGTTCGCCAAGCTCGGCATCGCCATCTACCTTGCCGGCTATCTCGCGCGAGAGGGCGGGCGCCTAAACGAGGGCTGGCTGGGCCTCGTCAAGCCGTTGCTTTGGACTGCAATGCTCGTGGGTCTCATCTTCCTGCAACCCGACTACGGCACGGTCGTCATCATTGTGGCGGTGGCCGGAGGGCTCCTGTTCCTGGCCGGCGCACGCCTTTCAACGTTTTTCCTTGGCGCCTTGGCCGTGCTGGCGTTGGTCGCGGCCGCTGCCCTCGTCGAACCGTATCGGATCGCCCGGCTCACCTCGTTTACGGATCCGTGGGCAGTCGCAACGGACGACGGCTACCAGCTCAGCCAAGCCTTGATTGCCTTTGGTCGCGGCGGTCTTACTGGCCAAGGACTTGGCGACGGCGTGCAGAAGCTGCTCTACCTCCCCGAGGCCCACAACGACTTCATCTTCGCCGTGATCGCCGAAGAACTCGGTCTCGTGGGCGGCCTGCTGGTGCTCGCCCTGCTCGGTTTCGTGACCCTGCGCATTTTCCGCATCGCCCGCGACGCTGCGGTGCGGGAGCGTCCGTTTGCCGCCTACATTGCCTATGCGGCGGCGCTTTTCATCGGCCTGCAAACGGTGGTGAACATCGGCGTCAACACCGGCATGTTGCCGACGAAGGGGCTGACGCTGCCGTTCGTGAGCTACGGCGGCAACAGCCTCTTGGTTTCAAGCGCCTTGGTCGCCTTCGCGCTGCGCGTGCGCATGGAACTCGAGGCGCCGCACCGCGAACGCGTCTCTGCAGCAAGCGTGCGGGCGTGACAGACGTGACGGCGGCAACGGCAACCTACTTGCGCGGCGTGCGGCGCATCCACTTCGTCGGCATCGGCGGCGCCGGCATGTCCGGCATCGCCGAGGTGCTGCTGCAGGAAGGCCTTGAGGTGACGGGTTCCGATCTGGTGGCTTCCACCGCCACGCGGCATTTGACGTCGCTCGGCGCCACCACCCGCGTCGGCCACTCGGCCGCGGCCTTCGCCGCGGGCGCGACGCCGGATGTCGTCGTGACATCGAGCGCCATCGCCCCCGACAACGCGGAAGTCGAACATGCCCGCGAGCGTGGCATCCCGGTGATTCCACGGGCGCAGATGCTCGGCGAGCTGATGCGGCACCGAATCGGCATTGCCGTCGCCGGCGCCCACGGCAAGACCACCACCGCAAGCATGATCGCTGCGATCTTTGCCGAAGCAGGTCTCGACCCCACCTACGTCATCGGCGGCAGGTTGCTCCGCACTGCCGCCGATGAAGCCGGCGAAGGCAGCGTGAGCGGCGCCGCCCTCGGCAGCGGAGCGCACATGATCGCCGAGGCAGACGAGAGCGATGCCTCGTTCCTGCACCTGCATCCGACCGTGGCGGTGGTCACCAACATCGACCGCGACCATCTCGATGCCTATGGCCAGGACTTTGCCCACCTTCGTCGTGCCTTCGTCGATTTTCTCCACCGCCTGCCCTTCTATGGTCTCGCCGTCGTCGGCGTCGACGAGCTGCCGGGCCGCGCCCTCGCTACCGATGTGGATCGCCCACTCAGCACGTTCGGCTTCGCCGCGGACGCCGACTGGCGCGCCACTGGCATGAAGATCGAGACTGGCCGCTCGCGATTTGTGGCAGAGCGCCGGCACGGCCCCGACCTCGAACTGCACTTGCGGGCGCCAGGCCGCCACAACGTGCTGAACGCCCTGGCCGCAGTTGCGGTGACAAGCGAAGAGGGCATCGACGACGACGCCATCGTTCAGGGCCTCGCAAACTTCGGCGGCGTGGCGCGTCGCTTCGAACGCAGCGAACGGACGATTGCGGGGCATTCGGTAACGCTGGTGGACGACTATGGCCACCACCCCACCGAAGTGGCGCAGGTGATTGCCACCGCTCGGGGGCTGTGGCCGGCTCGCCGTCTGGTGATGGTGTACCAACCCCACCGCTACACGCGCACGCGGGATCTCTTCGACGATTTCGTGGATGTGCTCGGCCAGACGGACGAACTGGTGCTGCTCGATGTATATGCCGCTGGCGAGCCTGTATTGCCTGAAGTGGGCGGGCCCTTGCTCGCGCGCGCCGTATGTCGCGGCGGCACGATTGCACCTGCCTTCGCAGACAGCCTCGAACGGGCGGCACAGTTGCTCCGGGAGCGGCTCCAAGACGAGGACGTCTTGGTGGTGCAGGGTGCCGGCGACATCGAACATCTACCGCGAATACTCGAGCGGCTCCATCCACACGAGGGCTTAAGCGGTGCATGACATTCCGTCCCGAGTCACCCTCAAGCGGCCGCTTCGACTCGGCGCCGCGACGCTGCGCGCCGCATTCGCGGCCTTGGTGTTCGCTGGCCTCGGCTGGAGCCTCTACGATCTCGCGACGCAGGAGATCAAGGAGGTGCGCATCCACGGCGCCCTCAGCGAAGCCGAGCGCAACGAAGTGGGCGCGGCGGCATCCGCCGCCATCGTGGCCGGGCGGCGCACCGCCGCCGACGTCGTCGAAGCGGTAGAGGACCTCGGCTGGTCCCACAGCGTGCGCGCCTGGCGTCGTTGGCCGGATCGGATGCACGTTGCGGTGACGCGCGAACCGCTGGCGGCACGCTGGGGTGACGGCGCCTACCTCACCACGAGTGGCGAGGTGGTGCACTTGCCGGACGACATCGCTGGCGAGGGCATCCCGACGCTGCGCACGCACCAGGCAAGTGGCGTCGAAGCAATGCGCCTGTACGGTCTCTTGCGCGGCGCGGCCGCAGGCGCCGACCTCACCATCCTGGAACTCGCCGAGAACCCTCTCGGTGAATGGTCGGTGCGGCTCGACAACGAGGTGCGCGTGATGCTCGGCGCGAGCGAACTCAGCAGCAGGTTCGCCCGCTTTCTCACGGTGTGGGCGGGCGAGCTTGCCGCCAGTCACGAGCCTGTCCTCCGCGTCGATGCACGCTACCCTGCCGGCGTCGCGGTGGCGTGGGCCGAAGGGGACGGGCCTGTGCCGTCTCTTGCCGCATCCGCCGAGGCCGCAGGGGACGGGCTTGTCCCGTCTCGTGCCGAATCCGCCGAGGCTGTAAAGAACGAAGGATGCGGCGAAGACCATTGCCACACCGAGTCCATAGACAACATCGAAACCGAAACCTTGGCGTTCGCAGAGCTTGCGCCGATCGCCATACAACGGGTGCCATCAGGGCCGCCGCCAAGGGACGAATGACCATGTCAGGCGAAGAGCAACAGGCGAGGGTCGTAGGCCTCGACATCGGCACCAGCAAGGTGGCGGCGGTAGTGGGCGAAGTGCAACCGGACGGTCGCCTTGAGGTCATCGGCATCGGCACGCACAGTTCCCACGGCCTCAAGGAAGGCGTTGTGGTGGACATCGAGTCCACGGTGCAGTCCATTCAGCGCGCCGTCGAGCAGGCCGAGCTCATCGCCGACTGCGCCATCGACTCGGTGTATGCCGGCATCGCCGGCAGTCACATCCGCAGCCTCAACTCCCACGGCATCGTCGCGATTCGGGACCGCGAGGTCACCGCGCACGACGTCGACCGGGTGATCGATGCAGCTCGAGCGCTGGCCATTCCCGCCGACCAGAAGGTGCTGCATGTGCTGCCGCAGGAATACGTCATCGACAACCAAGAAGGGGTCAAGCAGCCCATCGGCATGTCCGGCGTGCGCCTCGAGGCGCGCGTCCATGTGATTACCTGCGCGCTCAACGCCGCAGAGAACATCGAGAAGTGCATCGTCCGCTGCGGCCTGAAAGTGCATGACCTGATCCTGGAGCAGCTCGCATCGGCGAGTGCCTGCCTCACCGACGACGAGCGAGAACTAGGTGTCTGCCTCATCGACATCGGCGGCGGCACCACGGACGTGGCGGTGTTCTGCCACGGCGCCATTCGCCACACCGCCGTGGTTCCGATCGCCGGCGACCGCATCACCAGAGACATCGCCGTGGTGCTGCGCACACCCAGCAAGGACGCCGAGGAAATCAAGATCCGCTATGCCTGCGCCGTGCCGGCGCTGGTGGCCGGCACCGAGGACATAAAGGTGCCGGCCGTGGGCAACCGCGCCGCCCGTGATCTGTCGCGGCAGACGCTGGCCGAAGTGGTGCGCGCACGCTACGAGGAGATTTTCCAGTTCGTGCAGACAGAACTTCGTCGCAGCGGCTTTGAGCCGCTGGTGGCTTCAGGTATCGTATTGACCGGTGGATCGGCGAAGATGGAGGGTGTAGGCGAGTTGGCGGAGGAAGTCTTCAACATGCCGGTGCGCATAGGCGTGCCAAGCGCAGCGCATGGACTGCGCGACCTGTTGGAGAACCCGGTGTATTCGACCGGCGTCGGGCTCATGATGTACGGCAACAATGAAAGAGAGGTGCGAGCGACCACACATCGTTTCGCAGGGGAAGGACTTCTGGCTCGAATCAGGCAACGCCTCGGCGACCTCTTCTGACAAAAAGAAGGGGCGCCACCCAAGAGGCACAGACTCTGCTTGGCAGAGGCGGTTTGACAACGGAGAAGTCCGCATGAAGTTTGAAATGGTGGATGGCCTGAGACAGGGGCCAACGCTCAAGGTGATCGGAGTCGGCGGCGGCGGCGGCAACGCCGTCGAGTACATGGTCGCCAAGGAAATCGAAGGCGTCGAGTTCATCGCCGCAA
>VXPR01000155.1 GCA_009839405.1 Gammaproteobacteria bacterium | reverse complement strand
TTCCGAGTCTGTTCGAGCCGCCTCGATCTCGCGTCAAATACAATAAAGAAGATACTTATCATAAAGTTAATCGACTCTCTGATGCCCTACGGGCTCTTCTGCTCACGTATCTAGTCGGTTGCAGCCGACTGTACGGCGTAGCTTCCTAGCGATCGCTAGTCGGGCCAGAAACTGGACAATCGGCCATCGCTCCATCACTCTCACCGCCCTTCATGCACTTGACGGGAGTGGGACCGTGTCTTTGCACCAGCGCGCCTTGATCGCAAACCGGGGAGAGATCGCCATCCGCATCGCTAAGGCGGCGGCGGGGCTTGGTATGGAGTCGGTCGCCGTTCATGCGCCCGTGGATGCCTTGTCGCTTCATTCGCGATTCGCCACCGAGGCACGGGAGATTGGTAGCGGCAACGGGGCAGATCCCGTCGGTGCCTATCTCGACGCCGACGCGCTGGTCGCCGTTGCCAAGGACACCGGCTGCGATTGCGTCCACCCCGGCTATGGCTTCCTGTCGGAAAACGCCGCGTTCGCCGAGGGTTGCGCCGCGGAAGGGATCCAGTTCGTGGGGCCGCCGGCCAAAGCCCTGGCCCTCTTCGGCGACAAGGTGCGTTCCCGCGAACTCGCGCATTCAGTTGGCGTGCCGGTGGTTCCGGGCAGCGACGCCGCGCTCTCCTCGCCGGAGCAGGCCGCCGAGGTCGCGGAATCCATCGGCTACCCCGTCATGCTGAAAGCCGCTGCCGGCGGTGGTGGGCGCGGAATGCGCACGGTCGAATCCGCCGCTGAGATGGCCGAGGCATTTGCCCGCTGCCGGGGCGAAGCGGAGGCTGCATTCGGCAACGGGGCGCTCTTCGTGGAGCGCCTCGTCCGTCGCCCCCGACACATCGAGGTACAAGTGCTCGCCGATGCGGGCGGCAACGCCATTCACCTCTTCGAGCGCGATTGCTCCGTGCAGCTCCGCAACCAGAAAGTGGTGGAGATCGCCCCGGCACCGGGACTCGATCCCGCGTTGCGCCAGCGCATGGCGGACGATGCAATCCGGCTGGTGCGAGCCGCCGGCTACGTCAATGCCGGCACCGTCGAGTTCCTCGTATTACCGGAATCTGGCGAGCACTTCTTCATCGAGTGCAATCCCCGCATTCAGGTGGAGCACACGGTCACGGAACAGGTGATGGGCGTGGACTTGGTGGAGGCGCAGTTCCGCATCGCCGCCGGCGCCACGCTCGAAGAAATCGGCCTCGGCAGCCAGCAAGCAGTTGGCGAACCAAGAGGTTTCGCCGTGCAGGCGCGGGTCGTGGCCCAAGGCATCGGCACCATCGCCGCCTACAAGGAGCCGTCCGGCGTCGGCGTGCGCGTGGACGGCTGCGGCTATGCCGGCTACGCACCACCACCGCAGTTCGACCCGCTGCTCGCCAAGGTGGTGGGTTCATCCGGTTCCGCCGCCTCGTTCATCTCGGCGGTGGATCGCACGCTACAGGCATTGAGTGAGTTCCAGGTGGCTGGCTTGCCCACCAACGTCGACCAGTTGCGCGCCATCCTTTCGCACGACGGATTGCGGGCCGGCGACGCGCGCACGAGCCTGCTCGCGGATCATCCGCAACTACTGAACGGAAGCGCTTCAGGTTTGCCGGCCGGGGCGCCGCTCGAACTCCTCAATCGACAAACTCCGTCGCTTAGCCCCGCGGCAACGCCGGCGCAGCCGGCATCCGCCACGGCCGACTCGCTGCAAGTGGATCCAGGCGACCGCGGCGTGGAATGCCCCATGGCCAGCACCGTTGTGGAACTGCGCGCCGAGGAGGGCCAGAGAGTCGGCATTGGCGATGTCCTGCTGATCGTCAGCGCCATGAAGATGGAAACCAACATCACGGCGCCCTGCGCCGGCGAAATCACCGGATTGCAGGAACTCTCCCCCGGAGACGCTGTGGGCGCGGGGCAGATCGTCGCCGCCATCGCACCCCTCGATGGCAACGCCGAAGCCGTAGCCTCCGCATCCGGAGCCCAGACGTGGCAGCCGCTCTTGGACGAGGTGGCGACGCTGCAGTCCCTGGCCTTGAAGCGCCTCGCGCCGGACTCGGACGAACCGGGCGTGGTGCGTCAGCGCAGCCGTGGCAAGCTCAACTGCAGGGAACGCATTGACCTGTTGCTCGACGACGGCTCCTTCCGCGAGGTGGGCAGCGTTACCGGGTTCGCCACCCACGATGAGTACGGCGACATCGTGGCCTTCACCCCGGCCAACCATGTCGGCGGCTGGGGCACCATCGCCCGGCGCAGCGCCATTGTCTGCGCCGATGACTTCACCTCCCGCGGCGGCCACGCCGACGGCGCCATCGGTGCCAAGAGCGGCTACCTGGACCGCCTTTCCCTGGAAATGCGCTGCCCCTCCATCCGCCTGCTCGACGGCTCTTCCGGCGGCGGCAGCGTCGCCGCGATGGTTCCGCAGCAGAAGAAGGAGGGCGAAAGCAACGCCCAGGAAAGCAAGGGCGCCATCAAGGCCGGGCGGCCGCGCGTTGCAGGAGGCGGCGGTTCCTTCCTGCCCGGCCACCTCGGCAGCACCATGTACACCGAGCAGCTCAGCACCGTGCCGGTCGTGAACATGCTGCTTGGCAGTGTGGTGGGAATCGGCGCGGCCAAGGCCGTGCTCGGCCACTTCTCCGTGATGGTGCGCGACATCGCGCAGTTGTTCGTGGCCGGGCCGCCCGTGGGGAGTCACGCGATGGGCTATGACATCACCAAGGAAGACCTCGGCGACTGGCGCATCCATTGCACCAACGGCTCGGTGGACAATCTGGCGGAGTCGGAACAGGAGGCAGCGGCGATGGTGCGACGTTTTCTGTCGTATTTGCCGTCGTCCGTCTACGAGACGCCACCGGTGCTTGCGGACTCGGGTGACTCGCGCACTCGCCGCGAGGAAGAGCTCTTCCACCTGATTCCGCGCAAGCGCACCACCACCTTCAACATGCGCCGCGCCATTGAACTCATGGCGGACACCGGCTCCTTCTTCGAGATCGGCGCACTCTGGGGCACGGATCAGATCGTCGGCCTTGCCCGCTTCAACGGCCATCCGTTGGGTGTCATCGCCTCCGACAGCCAGCACGTCAACGGCGGCGCGCTCACTGCGGACGGCTGCGACAAGCTCATCCGCCACCTCGACATGTGCGACCTGTTCCACGTGCCGGTCTTGAACCTGGTGGACAATCCCGGCTTCGCGGTCGGGCTCGAGCACGAGATGGCCGGCACCATCCGCAAGGGCGGCGAGTGGATGGTGGCGTTCTCGCAGGTGCGAACGCCCATCTTCACGGTGGTGATGCGGCGCAGCTTCGGCGTCGCCGGCAACAACTACGCGACGCCGCGGTCGCAGCCTTCCATGCGGGTGGCGTGGCCAGCCGCCGACGTGGGCGGCATCCCACCGGAAGGCGGCATCGAAGCGGCCTACAAGCGGCAACTGGCGGAAGCCGAGGATCCGGTTGCGCTGCGGGCGGAACTCGAGGCCCGCATCGAAAGCGTGCGCGGGCCACTCGGCCCCCTTTCGAAGTTCCAGATCGAAGAGATGATCGACCCTCGCGACACGCGCCGCTACATCTGCGACTGGGTGGACCTCGCCTACCGAATCGTCAACCAACCAGGGCATTTGGCGCCTCGACCCTTGCAGTTCCGACCATAGCCCGCAGGCAGGCAGCTCTCTGACGAGGAGCATGGATGGGCCGTAGGGACGGGCTTGTCCCATCGGTGCCGCGTCAGTCGCAAGCGTCCAAACCAGAAGTCCTCGGGCGATGTCTGAAGGGCATGTGCGACATTCGCTCTTTGGCCAGCCGCAAGGTCGCTGGAGCGGCTAGGTTTGGTCGCATGAAGCCGCTCTGGACCATTTTCCCGGGTTTCTGCCCCCTCTGTCGCCGCACTTCCGGACGGGCGGCGGACCTGTGCGACGCATGCGAGCGCGACGTGGTGGCGAACCGTGACGCTTGTCCGCTTTGCGCGTTGCCGGGGCTTGGGCCCGATGTTTGCGCCGCCTGCATCGCCTCGCCGGAGCCGTGGGGGCTGGCGGTTGCTCCGTTTCTCTACGCTCCGCCGCTGAATCGGCTCGTGCTCGGCCTCAAGAACGGCAACGGACTGATGCAGGCGCGCGTCCTCGGCGCCTTATTGGCGCCAGCGCTGAGGCGGGCGTATGCCGGTCAGGCCTTGCCCGACGCGCTCGTTCCCGTGCCGCTGACGTGGCGGCGTCGCCGCAAGCGCGGCTTCAACCAAGCGGCGCTGCTCGGCCGCGACATTTCGCGTCGCTTGGGTGTGCCGTTGGCCGGCCGCCGGCTGCGCCGCATTCGCGATGCCGCCCCCCAGCAAACGCTCTCGCGCAGCGCCCGCCAGCGCAACCTGCGTAGTGCCTTCTCCGCCTCAAGCATGTCCGGCACCGTGGCCATCGTTGACGACGTCATGACCACCGGCGCGACCCTGCGCGCATGCACGAACGCCGTTCTCAAGGCTGGCGCAACCGAGGTTCACGTCTGGGCAGTCGCCCGCACGGTGGATGGACTGCCGCAGGTGCGTTAGCGCGGCGGAGGGGGCTAGGGGCTCCGACTCAGTCGATGCCGTCGTTCTTGACGAGCTGTTTGCCGAGCGCAAAGCCTGCTACGGCCGCGGCTGGGTGCCGTGTCAATGCAAAGGCAAGTGCGCCGACGCCAATGCCGGCGCCCCAAGAGACGAGCTGCGGGCTTTCCGCCTTGCCGGTGGCAGCCCTGGTAACGGTGTGCTCGCAGTTGTTGGTGAAGAGGTTGTAGCCGCGCCGAGGGTGGGCTTCTGCGGCGTGAAGAGTGCGGAGCCGGTTGATGCGTTCCTGGTGGCGCACATGCATGGGTTGGCCTTGGCGGAACTCGGCCTCAGTGGAAACGTGCTCGCCGCGCAGGGGCGTGTTGTGCAGGATGCGGTCACCGCCCAAGGCGATGCCCTTGTGCATTACAAACCCCTTGCGACGGGCGACGATGTCGCCGGGGAGATAGCGCGCAACCATGCGTGGCCTCCTCTAGGTGCTGTGAGTAAAGCAGGTTTTGGGCCATTCAGGTGTCGTTGCAGGAATCTCCATGCGTCATTTGGCCGTTGGCGGTCCTGCCACCCATGCAACTGCGCGCCTTCGGCGACCCTTGCGGGCGAGTATCGCCAGCTATCGGCGAAATACACCAGATGGCGGTCGCGCCCTTTCGAGTGAATTCAGCGCGACACTCACCGGAGGCTGCCTAGCAAATAGTCCATCGCATCTTCGAGCCGTTGTTCGTCGCAGGCGTTGCATAGGCCCTTGGCGGGCATCGCCGGGGGCATGCCCACCACCACGCTGTCGAGCATGGCCTTCCTGCCCTTGGCGAGCCTTCCTTCCCAGCTTTCCGGGTCCCCGAACTTCGGCGCTCCCGCCACGCCGGCTTGGTGGCAGGAGAAACAGTAGCGTTCGTAGGTTTTCTTGCCGGGATGCTCGGCCACGTCCTCACCGCCGCAGCCAACGAGTGCGAGCACGCAAACCGCAAGCGACCACTGCCGGAAACTCCTCACCGAAATCCACCTCCTGCTCAAGCGAAAAGGTTGCGGATGATGAACGCGGAGAGCGCGGCTTGCACGAGGAAAATCACCACTACCGCCCCCGTCACCCAATTGGCAGGGCGCACGCGGACGTCCATCCGCGTGCGTTGCAGATAGAGCGTGAGGAAGCTCTGCACCGGCAGCATGAAGGCACCGAACGTCGCGCCGAATATCACGAGGCCAATGGGCTCTGGATGCACCACATAGATCGAGCAACTGATGATCGGCATGGCGATGATGTAGCCGCGAATCCAGCGCTGGCGCAGGGGCAGGTTGCTGCGCGGGATGAAGCCGAACGTCACGAGTAGGTCGGGGAATGACCGCGACCCCGCCCCGATGCCAGACAGCACCGTGGAGAACAGGATGCAGAAGGCGCCGAAGCTGAACAGCCAAAACGACCAAGGCCCCATCGTCTCCGTGTACATGCTCGCGAGTACGGTGATCGTCTCTGTGCCGGAAGGTTGCAGGCCCAGGCGGTGCAGCACGCCAGCGCCCAGCGCGTAGAACGCGAGCGTGGCGCAGGTGAGGATGGCGAGCGTCACCCACACATCTGTCTGCACCACCCGAATCCAGCCTTTTGCGCGTCCGACCCAGCCCGGCTCGTTCGGATCGCCGCCGATGAAATTGGGATAGCCCTTCTCCACGCACCAATAGGTGTAGCCGGCGATCTCGCTCGAAGCGACGCCAGTGGCGCCGTACATGGCTATGGCCAGCACCGCGTGTTCGAGCGGGAAGTCGAAACTCAGCCCGGAGAGGATGTCCGCTCCCGTTGCGCGGAACTCCGTGCCCTGCATGAGCGCTGCCGAGACGATCGTGGCGAGGGTGAAGCTCATCACCAGCACCAGCATCACTTTCTCCAAGCGGGCATATGCGCCGGTCCACAGAATCAGCATCACCACGATCGCGGCAATGATCGTCGCTTGCGCACCATCCACAGGCAGCAGCAGGCCCAGAGCCTGACCCGCGCCGCCGATGATGCCCCCCGCGGTGAGGAGCCCCGGCACGAAGCCGACCAGGCCCAGCCC
>VXPR01000530.1 GCA_009839405.1 Gammaproteobacteria bacterium | reverse complement strand
TTTTCTCGGAGGGGGGGCTGGTCCGCCTTCACCGTCGCCCTCAGCCGAACCTTGCCCCCCCAATCGAGAAAGGCCTGGACTGGCGGTAGCGGCGCACGGCTTGCAAGCCGCCATGGGGTTGTCGATCATGCTGCCCTTACTGCCAGCGAGAGCTTGCCTTGCGCGCACCTTTCCGTAGTCGAGCCACCGTGCGTGCCGCCGGCATTGCGTTAGCCGCAGCCTTGGCCGTGGGCTTCGCCGGCTGTGGCGTTGACGAGCGCGCAGCGCCGCCCGACGAGGCCGTGGCGCACAACGACCGAGGCGTTGCCCTGATGGGGCGCTACCAATATGCCGACGCGGAAGAGGCCTTCGTGGCGGCTCTCGCGTTGGCGCCGGACTGGCTCGACGCTCGCGTGAACCAGGCCATCGCCACCTTGAACCGGCAGGAGGAAGGCGACGAACGGCTGACGCTCGCCATGTTGAGCGAGGTGCTCGACGCCGAGCCGAATCACCTGCGGGCGCTTTACACGAGCGGCATCGTGCATCTGTATCTCGGTGAAGCGGAGTTGGCTGCGGGCCTGCTCCGGCAGGCGATTTCCGGCGATCCGAACGATGCCTATGCCACGTACTTCCTCGGCCAGTCGTTCCTGCAACAAGGCGATCATGCCGCTGCTGCGCCGCTCTTCCTGCGTGCCGCCGAACTCGATCCGTATCTGCGCAGCGCCTACTGGGCCGGCGCCCAGGCGCTGCGCCGCGTCGGGCGCGAGGACGAGGCGGCCGAGCTGCTCGCCAGCTACCAGCGCTTCGAGACGCACCCTGCGGCGCGGCTGGCCGCGTTCTCCTACATGCGGATGGGGCCCAAGGCCGAGGCTACGGCCGTCACCGTCAAGGTTCGACAGCCGGAGCCAATGCGCGAAGGAACGGTTTTCTCGGGGCCCACCCCCTTCGACGACGGCGACTGGGGCAATGCGGCGCTCAGCGTCGCGGACGTCGACGGCGATGGCGGGCTGGACCTCATGGCCAACGCTCCCGACAGAACCGCCGTGTTCCGACGCGATCCCCAAGGCACGTTCACGAACGCACCGAACCACCCGCTCGCGAAAGCGGCCCCGGCAAGGGCTGCACTTTGGGGCGACATGGACAACGACGGCTTGATCGACGTGACGCTCTGCGGCGCCAGAGGCGTTGAGCTCTGGCGCCAAGCCCCGGCTGGCGAATGGCAGCTGACGCAAAAAGGTGCAGGCCTGCCCTGCACGGATGCCGCCCTCTTCGCCGCCGACCATGACGGCGACCTCGATATTCTCTCGACTGGCGACGAGGGCAACGAACTGCTCAGCAACAACCTCGACGGCACCTTCCGTCCACTCGCCGAGGAGTACGGGCTGCGCGGCAGTCCGGGAAGGCAGGTGTTGGCGACTGACCTCGACGCGGACCGCGACCTCGACATCGTCGTGCTCAACCAAGCGCCACCCCACGACGTGTGGCGCAACGACCGCACCTGGCGCTACGAGCCCATGCCGGGTCTGGACACGCTGCGCGCCACGGAATTGGCGGCGCTCGCCGTAGCCGATGCCGACGCAAACGGTCGGCCAGAGGTGTACGGCGTCACGGCCCAAGGACAGTTGCTGGCCTGGGTGTGGACCCCGCAACCCGGCGGCGATGCCGCTTGGACACCGAAGTCTCTCGCCGAGACGCAGCGATCCACACGTGCCATGGACGTCGCCGACTTCGATGGCGACGCCCGGCCAGAACTGCTGCTGTCCGGGAGCGAGGGCTTCGCCCTCGTGCGCCCGGACACCGGTGCCGTGCAACACATCGAAGACGCGCCAATGAGCGCACTGACGCGAGTGTTGATGCAGCCAGCCAATGGACCTGCATTGGTGTCCGCCAGCGCCGACGGACTCAAGCTGTGGCGCGCGGGACCAGGCCGCCACGCCTTCCTCGCCCTCTCGCCAACGGGCCGCTCGGAAGCGGACCAGATGCGCTCCAACGCCTCCGGCATCGGCACCCACGTGCGCGTCCGCTTCGCCGGCGACTGGGCCGTGCTCGACACCCTCGACGCCAACTCCGCACCCGGCCAAAACCTCATGCCGCTCAGCGTTGGCCTGGGCGGCTTCGAGCAAGCGGACTTCGTGTCGCTCGTCTGGTCCGACGGCGTGTCCCAAAGCGAACTCGACCTCGCCGTCGGTACGTTGCACGCGATCCCGGAAACCCAGCGCCAACTCGCGAGCTGCCCTGTGCTGTTCGCGTGGAACGGCACCGAGCACGCCTTCGTCAGCGACATGCTCGGCGTTGCGGCGATGGGACTGTTCGCCTCTCCTGGCGAGACCGTGCCGGCACGACCATTCGAGCGCTTCCTGCTCAAGGCCGAACAACTCGCCGTCAAGGATGGTCGATACCAGATCAAGCTCGGCGAGCCGATGGAGGAGACCGCCTACATCGACGCCGCGCGCCTGCATGCCTATGACCTGCCGCCCGGTTGGGGCATTGCCCTCGACGAGCGCCTCGCCACAGCCGAACCGCACGCCACGGGCCGCCCCATCACCTGGCGGCTTGACGAGGCCCAGGTTGCGTTCCGCGCCACCGACGCCCACGGCAAGGACGTCACCGCTCTCGCTAGCGCAGCCGACCGACGCGCTCCGCCCATAGAGCGTGACCCCCGGTTCATCGGCTTGCTCAAGCCCGAACAACGCCTGACCTTGGAGTTCGATGCCCCGCTGCCCCGCAACAACGCGGTGCTCGTGGCGGATGCATGGATGGAATACCCCTATTCGCAGACCGTGTTCGCCGCCTGGCAAGCGGGCCTCGGCTACAACCCGCCGACCCTCGAAGCCCGCGACGGCGACGGCAGGTGGCACACCATCGCCCCTGCGTTCGGCTACCCCGCCGGGATGCCACGCAAGATGGCGCTGCCGCTCCCGGAGCTGCCGGGGGGAACCAACGCCCTGCGCCTAAGCTCCAACATGGAGATCTACTGGGACAAGGTGCAGGTGGTGCGCGAACGACGCCTGCCGGAGCTCGTCCACATTACGCTGACACCCGTGGAAGCGCGGGTGGCACGTAGCGGATTCGCGCAGAGGACCACCGGCGCACAGCGTCTGCCGCACTACGACTATGGCAAGCGCGCGACCTATTGGGACGCCAAGCTCGCGCGTGGCTACTACACCGCCATCGGCGGTGCCACCGAACTCGTGCGCGAGGAGGACGGAGCGCTGGCCATCTTCGGCAGCGGCGAGGAGGTGCATGTGGAGTTTGCGGAGCTTCCACCCCCGCCTCAGAACGCGACGCGTTGGTTCGCGGTGGAGTTCCGGGGCTGGGCGCGCGACATGGACCTGTACACACAGCATGGCGACACCGTGGCGCCGCTGCCTGTCCCGGCCGGACTCGACGACGCCGGCATTGCCAGGCGCGACGCCCTGCACGCACGCTACAACGTGCGCTTCCAGGAGGGGCTGTAAACGGAAACCCAGCCACCATCGCCAGCCGCGCCCGCGCCGGGCGCCCCCAGACGACCAGCCGTGCCCGTGGTTGTCAGCCCGCGCTTGCGCCGGCTGTTGCTCGCCGTGCTGGCCCTCTTCGCCCTCCTGACCGTGAACTCCGCCTATCTCGGCGCCGTGAGCTTCCTGCAATGGCTGCAAGGCAGCGCGCTCGAGGACCAGCTCTATCAGTTCATGTTTCTGGGGCATCTGGCGCTCGGAATCATCATCATCGCGCCGGTGCTGGTGTATGGCTTCCTGCACCTGCGCCGAGCCTGGCCCCATCCGAACCGGCTCGCCGTGCGACTGGGCCTGACCCTGCTCGGCACGGCCATCGTGCTTCTGGCAACCGGCCTGCTGCTCACTCGCGGGATGCCCCTGATCGAGGTGCAGCACCCGTTCGGGCGTTCCATAGCGTATTGGCTGCACGTCTTGACGCCGGTGCTCGTCGCTTGGCTTTTCGTCATGCACCGGCTCGCGGGGCGTCCGATTCGCTGGGCTGCCGGCGGCGGCATCGCGGCATTCGGCGTCGTGGCTGGCGTCGCTGGCGCCTGGATCACCGGATCGGATGCACCACCTGCGGACGAGCCGGTGAGCTTCCATCCCGCACTCTCGCGCACTGCCGACGGCCACTACATTCCCGCCGAAGCGCTGATGCAGAACGACTACTGCGCCGGCTGCCACGCCGACGCTCATGCCGACTGGCAATACAGCGCACACCGCTTCGCCTCGTTCAACAACCCTGCCTATCGCTTCTCCGTGCTGAACACGCGGGCGGTGCTGCTCGAACGGGACGGCAACGTTCACGCAGCCCGGTTCTGTGCCGGATGCCACGACCCGGCGCCGCTCTTCAGCGGCCGTTTCGACGATCCGGACTTCGACCACGACGGCGACCCCTCCGCCTCCGCCGGCATCACTTGCATCGCCTGCCACGCCATCGAAAGCGTGGATGAACCCTTGCGCGGCAACGCCGACTACACCATCGCCGATCCCGAGCACTATCCGTTCGCGTTCAGCCGCCAACCGGTGTTGGCATGGCTGAACGGCGTGCTCATCAAGGCCAACCCGGACTTCCACAAGCGCACCTTCCTGAAGCCCATGCACCGCAGCCCCGAGTTCTGCGGTACCTGTCACAAGGTGCACATCCCGGAAGAGCTCAACGACTACCGCTGGCTGCGCGGCCAGAACCACTACGACTCGTTCCTCTTGAGCGGCGTCTCCGGCCACGGCGTGACGAGCTTCAACTATCCGGAGCGAGCGCAGGTGAACTGCAACGGCTGCCACATGCCGCTCATCGAGTCCACCGACTTCGCGGCCCGCGACAACGACGGAAGCGGTCGCCTTACCGTTCACGGCCATGGCTTTCCCGCGGCCAATACTGCCCTCCCCGCACTGCTCGACATGCCAGAACACGTGAACGAAGCGCATCGACAGGTGCTCGAGGGGGCCCTCCGGGTGGACCTGTTCGCAATTCGAGAAGGCGAAGGCATCGACGCCTCGGCCATCGCGCCGCTGCGCCCCGAAGTACCTGCCTTGCGACCAGGTGCTACCTACGTCCTCGACGCGGTGCTGAGAACCCTGACCCTGGGCCACCACTTCACCCAGGGAACGGCGGATTCCAACGAGGTTTGGCTCGAAGTCGTGGCCACAAGCGGCGACCGCCTGCTCGGCCACAGTGGTTCCCGCGACTCGAGCGGAGCGGTCGATCCCTGGAGCCACTTCGTCAACTCCTTTGTGCTGGACCGCGATGGCGGGCGCATCGACCGGCGCAACGTGGAGGACATCTTCACGCCTCTTTACAACCACCAGATCCCCCCTGGCAGCGCCGACGTCGTGCACTACCGACTGACGCTGCCGGCGGATGTCACGGAGCCGGTCGTGGTCACCGCAAGCCTGCACTACCGCAAGTTCGACACGATGTATCTGGCCGCCTTCCAAGCCGACGAGTTCGTTCGCAATGACCTGCCGGTGGTGACGATTGCGACCGATGAGGTCGTGTTCCCGCTCGCCGGCGCAGACTCAGTCGTCCAAGCCCCTCCTGAAACGCCAACCTGGGTGCGGTGGAACGACTACGGCATTGGGCTTTTGGCCAAACCCGATCGCGGCGCACTGCGCCAGGCCGAGTCGGCATTCCGCTCCGTGACCGAACTGGGCCGTCCGGAAGGCGCGCTCAACGTTGCCCGTGTGCTGCTGCGCGAGGGGCGCCTCGACGAAGCGGCACAGTCCCTGAGAGACGCGGCCGCAGCGGGTGCACATCCGTGGTCGGTCGCATGGTTCAGCGGGCTGGTGGAGCTTCAGAACGGCCAGTTCGATGCTGCAATTGCGACTCTTGCTGGCCTGGCGGAGACACGCTTCGCAGAGGCCAGAGCACGGGGCTTCGACTTTTCGCTCGACTACCGCCTGCAAAACACCCTTGGCCGGGCGTTGTTCGAGCGCGCCAAACTCGCCCGCCCCGGCGCTGACCAGCTTGAGTGGTTGCGACGCGCCGAAGCGCGTCACCAGCTCGCCCTCTCCATTGACTCCGAGAACGTCGCCGCCCATCACGGTCTGGCACAGGTCTATGCTCGCCTCGGCGACGCCGACGCCGCAAACGCGCATCGCGCCCTGCACGCCAAGTACCGCAGCGACGACAACGCCCGCGACAGCGCCGTCAGCGCGGCCAGACGACGCGACCCGGCCGCCAATCACGCTGCCGAAGCGGTGACCGTCTATGACCTGACTGCCCCCCGGGCCAGCCACGTCGCCTACTCCCCATCTTCGAGGGCAGCACAGCGATGACCACCTCCCTTCGCGCGGACGGGCCATTGGGGATCGCTCGGAAGTGAGCGACGTTGCCGGCGAGGCGCGCATTCAGCGCGCACTGAAGCTGTCGCTCGGCGTGGCCGCGGGTTTGGCGCTCGTGACGGCTGCGGCGGTCCTGCTGCTGCGCCGGGAAGAGGATACGCAAGCCTCACCGGAAGCCGTGCAGGCAGGGCCACAACTGCCCAGGGCGCCTGCGGTTGACGCGCCTGCGATGCCGTTTACAGACGTCACTGCCGAAGCTGGCATCGACTTCCTGCACCGCACCGGCGCCTACGGCGAACGTGCCGTCGCCTTGGTTTGGATACAGGGGCGATGTTGCGGGGGTGTGTCGTATTCACATCTC
>VXPR01000542.1:290-6608 GCA_009839405.1 Gammaproteobacteria bacterium | reverse complement strand
GTTAGCTCTTTTCTCCGCCCCCCCCACTCCGGGGGACGCTGGGGGCCCCCCTACGGCCCGGGACGTGACCGACACCTTCCTGTAGGGGCGACGCATGCGTTGCCCTGTCTGGCAGCCGGTGCATCGCCGCCAAGTCCGACAGGCTGGTAGTGCAACGAGAGGGTTTAGGGCCCGCTCAAGTGGTCCTTGGGACCACCTCTCAACGCGGCCTTTCCCGCAGCAGGTTCGCTGGCGAGTACTGGTCCGTCAGCGCCCGCTTGTCCCGGTCCCAGTCGATGCGGGTCGTCAGCGCTCTCGGGTACGAGGCCACCGGCACCCCGAGCGGCCGCATCGCGCCCCGCCAGCGGTTGGCGTTGTTCGTGAGCAATTCCTTCGGCGGCAGCGACTCTCTCATCGCGAGGACAATGCGGTTGTCGCTGTCGTTGCGCTTGAGGTTGTAGAACGGCCCGAACACCTGTCGGTAGGTGACGCTCTCGTGGTCGTAAAGCTGGCTGTGGGCGAAGGTGTTGGCCGCCACCACGCCACCGGGCGCGAGCAGCCCCCCGATTTCCTCCAGGAATTCGGCGGTCATCAAATGCTCCGGAATGTAGTCGCCACCGTAGGCGTCGAGGAGGATGAGGTCGTAGCTGGCACCCTCCCCGAGCGCCCGCTTGGCGAACACCCTGGCATCGCGAACGATCACCCTTGTGCGCGAGCCCGGCTGAAACTCGAAGAAGCGGCGCGCGACGTCCACCACGGCGGGGTCAATCTCGACCACGTCGATGGTCGCTTCGGGCAGCAGGTCGGCCAGCGCCACCACCAGCGAGCCACCACCGAGGCCAGCCATGAAGATGCGTTCCGGCTCTGGATTCAGCAGCAATGCGGCCAGCATCATGCGGGTATAGCCGAACACCAAGCGGTTGGGGTCCGTCTCGTCGCGGCAGGATTGGTTGCGCCGTTCTTGCCGCGTGCTGAACTGCAGGCACAGCAGGTCGCCCCGGCGGACGACGAGGATGGTTTGATAGAGCGACTGTTCGCGATGGATCACCTCTGCGCCCCACGCCCCGGCGGCAGGAGGTGCGGCGAAGAAGAGCGGCAGCAGGAGCATCGCCAGGCTCCACCGCAAAGCCGACTTGGGCGGTCCGAAACGAGTCCTTTGCACCATCCGCGCGTCAGCGCCCATGCACACTCACCCGATCGAGCGCCACTGCCGCAACTCCGAGGGCAAGCAGCGTGGCCGAGAGCGTGATGATGATGTTGTTCACCTCGAACCAGAGCACGAAGTAGAAACTCGTCGCCAGCGTGCCCAACGCGCTGCCGATAGTGGAGACGAAGTAGAGCGTGCCGGCGACCTTGCCGGACTCCTCCCGCACGCGCACCAAAAGGCTCACGGAATACGGCGAGATCATGCCGAGCACCACCGTCGGCGCGACGAAAAGGGCCAGGGCCGCCAGGAGGCTGCCGTAGCGCGGATCGTGGATGCGGTCGAAGACCCACGTGGTGATGGGTTCGGCGGCGAGCGCGAGGGGGCCGAGGATGCAGCCAGCGCAGAGAAAGATGATGGCGAAGCGGGTTAGCGTTGGCCCGTGCAGGGACAGCCGCCCGCCCACCAGATAGCCAAGTGCGAGCGCCAGCATGAATACGGTGATGATGCTGCCCCAAACATAAATGCTGCTGCCGAACCACGGTGCCAACATCCGGCCGCCGAGCAGTTCCAGCGACATGATGACGAACCCGCCGGCGAAGGCGAGAACGGTGACGGTTGCGGCCTTAGTGAGACTCGGGGATTGCTCGTTCGCGGGCCGCGTTGCGGCATCCGGATGTGAAGGCGCGTTCATGTCGGCATTATCGCCGCTTCGGTTGGGGGTGGGCCGCGCCGACGCGCTTGAGCCGAGAGTCCCCACGCAGGCGTGGGATAGCATCCCGCGAAACACGGAGGCGAACCGTCATGGAGCTGCAGCTCGAGAAAGACTGGTCCCTGGCCGTGCCCGCCGACATGGTGTGGTTGCACGAGCGCGGAGAGGCAGTGCTCGGCTCCGACTGCATCTCGGACGCCATCCCGAACGCCGTCAATCCCGTGGCGTTGTTTTGACCACACGAAGCCCCGAGCGCCTGCGCGCACTCTTCCATCGCTTCGGGCGCGTAGAGGCCATGGAGCTCGCATCGCCGCTCTACGCCGAACTGGCGTACGCGGTGTCCGAAAGCCCCGACCTGCTGGCACTCGCCGCGCACACGCAACCGCGTCAACCGCCTCCGAACATGCTGTTCGGCGCCGTGCAGTACCTGCTGCTGCGGGGTGCTACGCATCCACTCGCCGCACACTATCCGATCGTGTCCGGCAAGCCCCGACCGATGGCGCCGGCTGCGGCGGACTTCCGCGATTTCTGCCGCACGCATGCCGGCGAGATTGCCGAACTGGTGCGCACGCGGCGCACGCAGACGAACGTCGTACGCCGATGCACGTGCCTCGTCCCGGCGTTCTCGGTGGTCTCCAGGGAGGCGCACGGGCGTCCGCTGCACCTGATCGACCTCGGGGCAAGCGCGGGCCTCAACCTGAACTTCGACCGGTACGGCATCCGTTACACGCGCGCCGGCCACGAAGTCCTCCGCTGGGGCGATGCACGTGCAGTCGTGCAGCTCGAGGCTGAACTCCACGGCGGGGGGCTGCCTGCGCTCGAGCGGCACATCGCGGTCGGCGGGCGCGTCGGAGTGGACCTCGACCCGATCGACGCGCTCGATCCGGAGGCTCTGCTGTGGCTGCGGGCGCTTATCTGGCCGGAGCATGTCGAGCGCCACCAGCGGCTGGTGGACGCCGCCGAGGAACTTCGCACGCACCCGGTCCGGCTGTTCGGGGGGGATGCCGTGGAGATCCTCCCGCACCTCCTCGCCCAGGCGCCCGGAGACGAAGCCCTGACCGTCTACACGACGGTGGCCCTCTACCAGTTCCCGCGTACGGCGCGCGAGCGCATGGAAACGGTCCTCATCGACGCCAGCCGAAGCCGGGAGGTCTGGCGCATCGCGCTCGAGGGCGAGACCGCCGACATCATGGAACTCACCCTGACCCGCTATCGCGACGGCTCGGCGGTGCCCTCGGAACTGCTGGCCAGGGCCTCGCCGCATGGCTGGTGGCTCGAATGGGTCTCCTGATTCCGGGACCCACCGCTCAGCCCGCGCACCCAAGATCGCCACAACTCTGACGTGCAACCAGAATCCAGCTCCAAGATGCGCCTACCACCAAATTGCGTTACGGTTTCTGCCTCTGCGCGTAGGGAATCCCGATATGTCCAAGGCCCGTGATGCCGACCGCCTGCTGAAAGCGCTCGGCGATTCCGGCTACGACGTTCGCTGTGCAGCGCTCCGCGACGCCTGCCCTTGCCGCAGCCACGTTCGCGACCCCGGCCTTTGGCGCGAGATCTTCGACCGCGCCCTGAACGGCGGAATGCGCGAGCGTGACCGAGCGGCGCACGCCATCGGTACCCTAATGGAAAAAGCCGAGCGCAGCGACGAGTGGCGCGAAGTGCTGGCGAGGCACACCGGCGACCTCGACGCGCTGATGCAGGACCCCCGCGCCTCCCGTGTCCTGCTGGGCCAGATGAAGCGCCACGGCCACGCCCATCGCGGCGCGGCGAGGCAAGGCTTCCGACGCCGGAAGGCCGTGCTGGACCTGCGCACTCCCGCGCAGCTTGCCGGCTGGGTCAACGCCCACCTCGGCCTCGAGGGCCGCGACGCCGTGTTGGCCTCGGACCCCGGCGTCGCCCGCATGTGGAACTGGCTCAGGCACCGCGTCACGCGCCAGCCGGGCCGCAACACCAAGGAAGTCGAACTGCTTGCCAAGGCACGCCGGTACTTGCCTCACTTGTTCCAGAGGCCCTCAGCGGCATAGGTCTCCGCGGGAACTCCGGACCGCGACCGACAGCGGGTCGCGACCCGCTATGCTCCCGCGTCTTGAACCAGCGCTTGAGGGAGGACCGATGCACATAGGCGTGACGCTGCGCAACATGGGCGAGCAATCGACCGCAGACACCATGACGACCTGCGCTCTCGCCTCGGAGGACGCCGGCATGGAGTCCATCTGGGTGGTGGATCACATCGCCATCCCGCCGGACGACGCGGAGGGTTCCGGCGGCCGCTACGTTGATCCCCTGGTCTCCCTCGCATGGCTCGCCGGCCTGACCAAGAGCATCCGCGTGGGGGTCGGCGTACTGATCCTGCCCTACCGCCCGCAACTGCCGACGGCCAAGCAGATCGCCAGCATCCAAGAGCTCTCCCACGGCCGCTTGCTGCTCGGCGTCGGCATCGGCTGGATGGACCCCGAGTTTCGCGCTTTGGGAGTGAACCGCCACGCTCGCGGACGCATCTCCGACGAGACCCTCGCGTTCCTGCGCGACTGCTTTGGTGGCGACGACGATGTCGTGACCGCCAACGGCCAGAGCTTCCTGTTCCGTCCCAAGCCCCAAGCGCCGCCCATTTACGTCGGCGGTGCCCCGCCCCACGCGCTTGAGCGCGCGGCGCGCTATGGCGATGGCTGGCTGCCAATGGGCATGACCGCGGAAAAGCTACCTGCGCGCAAGGCGCAGTACGCGGAATACTGCGAGCAGATCGGCCGCGAAGTGGGCGAGGTCGTCGTGATGGGCGGCCTGCCGAGTGACGCCGGGGCGGCGGCCAAGAGCTTGCAGGGATTGGCCGAAGCTGGCGCGTCACGGTTCGTCTTTGGCGGTCGCTATGCGGGCGCGGACGAGTACCGCCAGCGCCTCGACTTGCTGGTCGCCGCACGAGAGAGGATGCAAGCATGAAGATACTGGTAACCGGCATGAGCGGCCTCATCGGCACCGCGCTGCGGGAACGCCTCGAACCCCGCGCCGAACTCTCGGCACTCAACCGCAGCGACGTGCCAGGCATCCACACCACCCGAGCCGACCTCAGCGACTTCGACGCCATCCGGCCCGCCTTCGACGGCATCGACACCGTGGTGCATCTCGCAGCCAAGGCCGGCGAGAACTTCCCTTTCAACGAACTGCTGCAAACCAACGTCGCCGGCACCCGCCATGTGTACGAAGCTGCCCGACAAGCGGGTTGCCGCCGCGTCGTCTTCGCGAGCAGCGGCGCCACCGTCTCCGGCTGGGAAACCGACGAGCCCTACCGCTCCATGGTCGCCGGCGACTACGACAACGTGCCAAGCGAATGGCAGATGATCGACCACACCATGCCACCCCGCCCCGCAGGCGTGTACGGCAGCACCAAAGTGTGGGGCGAAGCGCTCGGGCGGTTCTACGCAGACACCACGGACCTCTCCGTCCTCTGCATCCGTCTCGGTTACGTCAACGCCCCCGACCGCCCGGGCCGCCCCCGCGATTACAGCGTCTGGTGCTCAAAGCGCGACATCGTCAACATGCTGGAACTCAGCGTGGACGCGCCAGACACGCTCCACTACGACATCCTCTTCGCCAACTCGAACAACCGCTGGGGCTATCGGGACCTTTTGCACTCGAAGGAAGCGGTGGGTTTCGAGCCCCAGGATGCAGCCGAGGCCTATCGGTAGTGTCCATGGGTGCCGATTCGAGTCGCTGGAAGGGGCCGAGATGCCTTCGCATGGAGTAAAACACTCAACACGTTGATTCTCGGGTGATTCGACTCGAAGCGGAATCAACACCAACGTGCCGGCTGGATGGCGCGGTCCCATACGGTCCTCGAAGCGAGGGCCTTTCACGCTCCTCGCGCCGAAGGCGAAGAAACCAAGGGCCCGAAGCTCCAACCAGCCTCCTCGCCGCGAGACGGGTCTGTCGGTGGTGGGGAAACCGCCCTGCTCCCTAGCGCCAGCAGCCCTCCCATAAGTCCATCCAATGCACGTCAGAGCGCAGAGAAATCCGAGTTGCGCTTCTCGCGGAATGCTGTGACGGCTTCGCGGTTTGCCGGGCCGCCGGAGAGCCTTGCTAGGGCCGCGTTTTCGGCGTCGATTACTGCTTTCAGGCGATCTCGGTCTGGGTCGGCGATTAGGCGCTTTGCCTCGGCCAGGGAGTCTGGGGGCAATGCGGCAAGGTGGGCGGCCTTGGCCTGGACGGCCTCGGCGAAGCCCTCGTCGGGGAGGATTTCGAGCACGAGGCCTGCGGATTGGCATTGTTCGGCGGACATCCACTCTGATGCCATGAGGAACCACATGGCTTGCTGGCGGCCCATCAAGGCTGGAAAGGTGCGCGTGCTGCCGGCTTCGGCGACGAGACCGAGTTCGGAAAACGGGCAGCGTAGGCGGGCGCTTGCCGCCATGAATGCGACATCCGCCACGCCGCAGATCGTTGCGCCGATGCCGACGCCCAGGCCATTGATGCCGAGCAGGAAGGGCTT
>VXPR01000542.1:0-280 GCA_009839405.1 Gammaproteobacteria bacterium | reverse complement strand
TGCGCCCGAATCGCCGGAGAGGTCTGCCCCGGCGCTGAAGGCCCGACCGCTGCCGGTGAGCACGACAACGCGGCAATCGCTGTCTGCGGCGGCCGCGAGGAGTGCTTCGGTCACGTCGTCGTATTGCTGACCATTGAAGGCGTTCAGCGCATCGGGGCGGTTGAGGGCGATGGTGCGAACGCGGTCTTGGTCGGTGATGATGAGCATGTTGACTCCTATTTGCGGTAGCGCCACAAGAACCGTTGCCTTCGGACAACGCTTCTTGCCCCAGCCCAAGCCG
>VXPR01000041.1 GCA_009839405.1 Gammaproteobacteria bacterium | reverse complement strand
TGGCGCGCCCGCAGGGACTCGAACCCCGAACCCCCAGGTTCGAAGCCTGGTGCTCTATCCAATTGAGCTACGGGCGCTGCGTGACGAGGCTACGACTTGGCCGTCGCCTCTGCTGCGGCAATTATACTGCCGCGCCGTAGTCCATCCGCTTGAGGAAGACCCGTGACCGACGCGCCGCTCGAAGGCATCACCGTTCTCGATCTCGGCCAGATCTACAACGGCCCCTACTGCGGCTACCTGCTCGCAATGGCCGGCGCACGGGTCATCAAGGTGGAGCCGCCCACCGGCGAGGGCATGAGAGGTCGCCGGGGCGGTGATGGCCTCCTTAGCTACCCCTTCATGATGTTGAACGGCAACAAGGAAACCGTCACCCTCAACCTCAAGGACGAACGCGGCCGCGATCTTTTGAAGCGTCTCGTTCAGCACGCGGATGTGCTGCTCGAGAACTTCTCGCCCGGCACGATGGAACGCAACGGCGTCGGCAGCGCCACCTTGCTCGAGATCAACCCGCGCCTCATCTACGGCGCTGCCACCGGCTTCGGCCGCGGCGGCCCGCATCGCGACTATCGCGCCATGGATATCACCGTGCAGGCCATGACTGGCGTCGTCGCCATCACCGGCAACGACGACGAACCACCGCTCAAGTCCGGCCCGGCGCTCTGCGACATCCTGGGCGGTGCGCACCTCTACGCCGCCATCACCACCGCCCTCGTGCGCCGCGCCCGCACCGGCAAGGGCGCGGTGCTGGACGTGGCCATGCAGGATGCCGTGTTCCCAACGCTCACCTCCGCCCTCGGCGCCTACTACGCCGTCGGCGGCAATCCGCCACGCACCGGCAATCACCACCAGGCAATGGCCGTTGCGCCCTACAACGTCTATGCCGCCGCCGATGGCCACGTGGCGATCATCTGCATCCGCGAAGGCCACTGGCAGTCCTTGTCCCGCGCCATGGGCCGCCCAGAGCTCACCGAAGACCCTCGCTTCGAGTCGATGAAGGAGCGCGCCCGTAACATGGCAGCCACGGATGAAGCCGTGGAGGCGTGGACCAGCACGCTGCCCAAGGCCGAGGTGTTCCGCATCTGCCAAGAGCACGATGTCATCTGCGCCCCGGTGCAATCCCTGGACGACGTGCTGAACGACCCCCACCTCCTCGAACGCGGCGCCCTTGCCAAACTGGCGCACGAGCACTTCGGCGACGTAACGCTGCCCAGCACCGCGCTGCGCTTCGAGGACGTGGAACCCCCGCCCGTCACCCTCCCGCGACCGCTCGGCGCCGACAACGAGAGCGTCTATGGTGGATTACTGGGGCTCGACCGTGCACAGCTCGAAGAGCTCGCCGGGGCTGGGGCGATTTAGGCGGCTTTGCCCGGTCGTGCATCTTTTGACTCCGGGCCATCCCCGGAGGGAGGGCGTCTCGCCCTCCATGGCCCGAAGGGACGTTGGGCCTCCTCTTCCGGCTTGAGAGCAGCCACTGAAGGGAAGCCAACGTGAGACACTACCCGTTGCCCCAATCGCTTGACGGATGGATGGCCATATGAGGGGCCGAAACTGGCTGCTGACTACCACGCTGCTTTGCTGCGTTCTAACCGCCGGGAGCGAGGCCAGAACGTTGGATGAGCAACACCTTGCCGCCCTGCTCGAAGAGGCGAGGGCCGAGATGAAGATGCCCGGCCTGCGAGCCGCCGTGCGCCTTCCCGATGGCCGCATCGTCCGCGCCGCCACCGGCCTTGCCGACAAGGAAGCCGGCACGCCGCTCGACAACGACATAGCCATGCCCGGTGGGAGCACCGGCAAGACCTTTGTCGCGGCGCTCACCATGTTGCTGGTCGAAGACGGCACCCTCTCCCTCGACGATCCCGCCAGCAAGTGGCTCGGCGACCTGTCGTGGTACACGCGGCTGCCCAACCCCGCCGACATCCGCGTCCGTCACCTGCTCTCCCACAGCGCCGGCATCTCCGACTATCCAGGCACGTTTCGCTACAACCTCCATTCCGTCTGGCGTGCTATCCGCCGCGGCGGCATTCGCTTCACGCCAGAGGAACTCATCGGCTTCGCCACGGGCAAGAAGCCGCTCAACCCGCCCGGCGAGGGGTACCGCTACACCGATGTCGGCTATCTCGTGCTCGGTCGCCTGATCGAAGCCGCCACCGGCCGCAGCTACTACGACCTCCTCACCGAGCGCATCCTCGAACCTCACGGCTTCGAAGACATCGTCCTGCAAGACCGCTCCGTGCTCCCCGTCACCCCCGGCTACACCATGGGCGCCCGCAACCTGCGCGACGACGGCACCATGAAGATCGACCCAACCTCCGAATGGACCGGTGGCGGCCTGGCCCTGACCCCAGCCTACTTGGTCCGCTTCCACGCGGCCCTCGCCGCTGGCGAAATCGTCCGCCCAGAGAGCCTTGAACAGATGCTCGAAGGCGGCTGGCACAACCCCGCCACCCCCGGCGAACACTACGGCTTTGGCCTCTTCGTCCACGACCACGGCATGGCATGGAGCCACGGCGGCCTATGGCCCGGCTACCGAACCCACGTCACCCACAACACCGCAAATGCCACCACGATAGCCGCCCAGACCAACCGCGACGGCCGCATCGACATGGCGGCTGTGGTAGCCCGCATCGCAGCGGCCTTGGATTAGTCCTCGAACGGAGTCATGCGTTCGGGGGATCACGTCCCGCCGCGATGCGCACTGTAAGGCGCATCGCTCGCCGTTCGGTGCCCGTTGACGACAGCGCGCAATGCCGCGACGATGCAGCCTTCCGTATGTCGCGAGTTGCATCCGCCCTGCCCATAGTGAACGCCGTCTCCGAGCCCCTTCCCGAACGAAACCCCGAACCAGGCGAGTTGGTGCAGGTTCGTGCGCGTCGCTGGCTCGTGGAAGAGACGATCGCGTCGCCCAATCGCGGCGAATCCGCCCGCGTCGCTCTTGCCTGCGCCGACGACGACAACCAAGGCCAAACGCTCACCGTCTTCTGGGACTACGAGCCCGACCGCCGCATTCTCCAAGACGAAGGATGGGATCACCTCGCCGCCAAGGGCTTGACCCCACACGGCAGTTCGCCGCCTTCTACAACACCCTACGCTGGCACTGCACCACCGCCACCGATCCCAATCTCTTCCAAGCGCCGTTCCGAGCCGGCATCAAGATCGATGCCTACCAGATGGAGCCACTGCGCAAAGCGCTACGCCTGCCCCGCGTCAACCTCTTCATCGCCGACGACACCGGCCTCGGCAAAACCATTGAAGCGGGCCTGATCGCCCGCGAACTCATCCAGCGCCGCAAAGCCAAGACCATCGTCGTCGCGGCGCCTCCCTCGGTGCTAGAACAATGGAAGACCGAACTCGAAGACCGTTTCGGCTTGATCTTCGAAATCCTCGACCGCGCCTACGTGTCGCGGACGCGCCGAGAGCGTGGCTTCGGCGTGAATCCGTGGCGCACCCACAGCCGCTTCCTCATCTCCCACAACCTGCTCATTGACGCCAACTACACAAACCCCATGATCGAGTGGCTGGGCGATCTTGAGCCGGCAAGCCTCTTGATTCTCGACGAAGCCCACCACGCCGCGCCCGCCAGCGGCGGCCGCTACGGCATCGAAACGAAGTTCACCCGCGCCGTTCGCGACCTCAGCCACCGCTTCGAGCACCGCCTGTTTCTCTCTGCCACACCGCACAACGGCCACTCCAACAGCTTTTCTACGCTGCTGGAGATACTCGATCCATACCGCTTTACCCGTGGGGTTAAGGTGCGCAACGCAGCTTTGGACCAAGTGATGGTGAGGCGGCTCAAGGAAGACATCCGCGAGATTCAAGATGGGTTCCCCAAGCGCACCGTCGAACCCGTGGTAATAGACGGCTTGCCAGAAGACGCGCCCGAACTGCTCCTCTCAGAATTGCTGGACGAATACCGCACCGAGCGCGAGAAGCGCCACGCCACTGCCTCCAATCGGGCAAGGGCCGCCGCTGGCCTCCTCGTCGTCGGCCTTCAGCAAAGGCTTCTCTCATCCATCGAAGCCTTTGCCCGCAGCTTGCGTGTGCATCGTGAAACCGTCGCCCGTCACTGGGAACAGGGGCTCGCCAAAGCCACCAGACACTCCTCTGTCTCCGAGACCTTCACGCAAACCGCCGATGCGGACGACGAACGCGCCGAGTTGAGCGACGACGAACTCGATGCCGAAGACAACGAACAGGTGCAAGCCCTAACGACAGCCGCGGAAGCACAAGCGGAGCGAGATGCCGTCCATTGGCAACGTGAGCAAGAACTGCTGGACCAGATGCAGGAGATCGCAGAATCCACCCGCCACCTGCCCGACGCCAAGACTCGCTACCTGATCGACTGGATCCGCGACAACCTCTGCCCCGGACTCCCGCCATTCGGCCAGCCTAAATCCGGCAGCGCAGCCCAATGGACAAACCGCCGCGTCCTCATCTTCACCGAGAACCGCCAGGGTACGAAGCGGTACCTGCGATCCATCTTGGAGCAGGCCATCGAAGGAACCGACCGAGCCGACGAACGCATCGCAGTCATCGATGGCAACACCACCGGACCAAGACGCAAGGACATTCAGCGCCGCTTCAACCGCGACCCAGCCGAAGACCCCTTGCGCATCCTCCTGGCCACCGACGCCGCGCGTGAGGGCCTCAACTTTCAGGCCCACTGCACAGACCTCTTCCACTTCGACCTGCCGTGGAACCCCGGGCGAATCGAGCAGCGCAATGGCCGCATCGACCGCAAGCTGCAACCCGCACCGGAAGTGCATTGCCGCTACTTCGTGCTCCCACGGCGCAAAGAAGATCGCGTGCTCGAAGTGCTCGTGCGGAAGACCGACACGATCAAGCGGGAACTCGGCAGCCTCGCCAAGGTGATCGAAGGCGACATCGAAAAGCAGTTGCGCGGCGGCATCCGCCACAGCGACGTGGAGAGGCTGCGAGGTCGAATCGAGGGCCTTGATCTGAACGCTGACCGCAAGCACACCGCCGAAGAAGAGCTCGAAGCATCCCGCGACCGCCGGGACGCTCTCGAAGGCCAGATTGAGCGCTGCCGGTCGCTGCTCGAGCAATCGGGAATCTGGACCGGCTTCGATGCCGAACCATTCCGCGACGCCCTGTCCTGCTCGCTGAACCTCCTGGGCGTTCCACCCCTGCAAGAGGGCAGCGACGACAACGGCAACTCCGTTTGGGAACTCCCACGCCTCGAACAACGCGGCACCACCGATCCGAGCTGGACCTCCACCCTCGATTCGCTGCGCGCTCCCCGGAGGCTCGACCAATCCATCGCTGAGTGGCGGCGCGACGCCCCCATCCGCCCCGTTGTGTTCCGCGATGCTGGCGTCGTCACCGAAGACACCGTGCATCTGCATCTCGAACAACGTCTCGCCCAACGCCTGCTCGCACGTTTCCGCGCCCAAGGCTTTGTCCACCACGACCTATCCCGGGCTTGCTTGGCGCAAACCCAAGACTCCGTTCCCCGCGTCATCCTCTTGGGTCGCCTGTCCCTCTACGGCCAAGGTGCCGAACGACTGCACGAAGCCATCGTCCCCGTCGCAGCGCGATGGATCGAGCCATCACGCCGTGGAGAGCCGCTGCGTCGCTACGCCCGAGATGCCGAAAGTCTTTCGCTGAGCCTTCTCGAAAAATCCCTTGGCAGTCGCGCACCGGCACCGAACGAAGTCATCCAGCGCCGCCTCCTAAGTGCCGCACCCCAAGATGTGATGGAGCTGCGCCCGCAGTTGCAGGAAGTGGGGGAAGCCTTCGCCGAAGACGCGACCAAACTCTTGGCCCAACGAGGCGACGCGGAAGCCGAAGAACTGCGCGCAACCTTGGAACGCCAACGCGACCATGTGCGTGATGAACTTGCGGACCGCCAAGCCCAACCTCAGTTCGGCTTTGACCAACAGGAAACCGCCCAACTCGACGCTGACATGCGCCACTGGGAATCCCGCCTCGCCGCCTTCGACCGCGACCTAGAAGACGAACCGAGCCGCATCCGTGCCTTCTACAAAGTCCGCGCCAAGCGCATCGAACCCGTCGGCATCGTGTACCTATGGCCGGAGAGCAACTAGCAATGTCGCCGCTCTCCAAGACCCGAACAGGGCGCCAAGGGTTAGCAGGCTTGATGCTTGGAGGATATGACTGGATGTTGGAGTCCTTGGGGGCGAGGGCATCTTGCCCTCGCACGCGCCGACAGGCGCGCTTTCACACAGGCATCGCTCACTCCCGCAAAGTGGGAGTCAAGAACACGGTGCTGTAATCATGCCTACTCGAGACCCAAACATCGCAGCCCACCAAGAATGGCTAGGCTTCGTCCGGCCCACGGGCCTGGTGGTCTCTTCCCCGGCGCTAGTGCAAGCAGGCGTCATCCTCAACCGCCGCGACGCCGAAGGTCAGCAGCTCCTAAACAACTGCATCCAACGCACGCAAAAGGACGAACCCTTCCTCCCCGATTTTCGCACCTTCGCCGAGTCCGTCCTCGACTGGCAGTTCGCCCCCGCCGGCTATGCCGGCATGGACGAGTCCCCCATTCCCCCAGAGCTCGAACTAACCATTACCTGGCTCTTATACCACTCTCCGCCCCCCCGAGACGGAGAGGGAGGGGGGGGGGGGGGGGGG
>VXPR01000095.1:6342-6616 GCA_009839405.1 Gammaproteobacteria bacterium | reverse complement strand
ATCCAAACCACCCTCGCCAAAACCCAGGCCCTCATAGCCACCCCAGCCAAAGACACCTTCGAAATCATCGTCCGCCGCAGCTACGCGGATTACGCCAAGGCCTGGCTCAGCGGTGCGTAGGGGCCCTTGCACCCCCAACAGCGGTCGTGGCGTGCACCTTCCCGTCACTCCCCCCTCGAGGGGGAGTCGAGGAAATGCGTCCGCGCCGTTTGTAGGAGGGGGGGGGGGGGCGGGTAACCGAGGCCCGCAGCCCGCCCGGGGGGTTTTAAAAAAA
>VXPR01000095.1:0-6332 GCA_009839405.1 Gammaproteobacteria bacterium | reverse complement strand
ACGCCCCCCCCCCCCCCCCCCACCCAACACCCCCCCCCCCCCCCATTACACCACCCCCCCGCAAGGGGGGAGTGACAGGAGGAGCGGGGACACCCCGGGGTTTTCGGTCACGCGCTTGAATCTGTGGGTGGTGGCACGCATAGTCTCGGCAAGAGTTGCGTTCACGCATTGCCGCACAAGGAGTGGGATCTATGGGCAGGAGGAGCCGGTTGCCGGCAGTCGTTGCCGTGGTGCTTTTGGCGCTGTCGCTCGCAGGTTGCGGGATCAACAACATTCCCACCATGGACGAGGGCGTGAAGGCGGCCTGGGGGCAGGTGCAGAATCAGTACCAGCGGCGGGCGGACCTCATTCCGAACCTCGTCAACACCGTCAAGGGCTATGCCGAACACGAGCGCGAGACCCTGTCGGCGGTGACCGAGGCGCGCGCCAAGGTCGGGCAGATGCGGCTCGGCGCGGACGTGATCGACAACCCCGAGGCGCTGCGCGCGTTCGAGCGCAACCAAGGCCAGCTGTCGAGCGCCCTGAGCCGCCTGATGGTGGTGGCGGAACGCTATCCAGACCTCAAGGCCAACCAGAACTTCCTCTCCCTGCAGGCGCAGCTTGAAGGAACCGAAAACCGCATCGCCGTGGCGAGGCGCGACTTCGTCCAGGCTGTGCAGGTCTACAACACCGAAATCCGCACCTTCCCGGGCCTCATCTGGCACGCCATCCTCCATGGCGACATGGAAGTGCGCGAGTCGTTCCAAGCCGCGGAAGGGGCCGACGTGGCACCGACGGTGGAGTTTTGACGATCTTGAGAACGGACGGTGGGCGACCCGCCCTCCGGAGAGAGCGGGCCTTTGGTTGGATGCCGGCGTTGCTCGTCACCTTCGCCTGCATCCTGCTCGCCACCGCAACCAGCGCTGCCGAGTTCCCCAAGCTCACCGGCCGCGTCGTCGACGAAGCCGGCATCCTGCACCCCAACACCGTTCGCGCACTGTCGCGTCAGCTCGAAGCGCACGAGAACGCCGGCGGCAATCAGGTGGTGGTGGCGACGGTCCAGTCGCTCGGCGGCGACAGCATCGAAAGCTACGGCGTTGATCTCGGCCGCGCCTGGGGCATCGGCCAGCAAGGCGAGGACAACGGCATCATCCTGCTGGTCGCCCCGGCCGAGCGCGACGTTCGCATTGAGGTCGGCTATGGCCTCGAGGGCGATCTCCCGGACGCCATCGCCTCGGCCATCATCAACATGGACATCCTGCCTCGGTTTCGCCAAGGCGATTTCGACGGCGGCGTGGCGGCTGGCGTCACTTCCATCATCTCGGCGCTCGGCGGCGAATACGTCGTGCGGGAACCGCCGCGGCAGCAGCGAGACCGGCGCGGGGGAGGCGCGTTCGGCCTGATCTGGCTGGTGCTGATTGGCTTTTTCGTCTTCCGCCGCGGCGGAGGGCTGTTGGGTGGCCTGCTGCTCGGCTCTGTGCTCGGCTCGGTAGCACGCGACGCGCACGGCTTTGGCGGCGGCGCCGGAGGAGGCTTTGGCGGCGGCTTCGGCGGCGGTGGCGGCAGCTTCGGCGGCGGCGGCGCGTCGGGCAGTTGGTGACGCGGCGCTGATGGAGAGGAACGCATGAGTCTCGTGACCGCAGAGCAGCAGACGCGCATTGCCGAGGCCATCGCCGAGGTGGAGCGGCACACCGACGCGGAACTCGTCACGGTCATCGCCGCAGCCAGCGACGACTATCGCTACATCCCGCTCCTGTGGGCGGCGCTGGCGGCGCTCGTGGTCCCGGCCGTGCTCTATTTCACGCCTCTGTATGTCCTTGACGCCCTTTATCTCTTCTGGGCCCAGGCTGGGGTGTTCGTGATTCTGGCGCTGGCGTTGTCGCTCAGCTCCCTCCGCGTGCGATTGATACCACGCGCGGTGCGCGAATGGCGGGCGTCGAACATGGCGTGTCGGCAGTTCCTCGAGCAGGGGCTGCACCACACCGAAGGGGAAACGGGCGTGCTCATCTTTGTCAGCGAGGCCGAGCATTTCGTGGAGATTCTCGTGGATCGGGGCATCAGCGCCCTGGTGGAAGACGACGCCTGGCGGGAGATCGTCGCGGACTTCATCGGCGAGGTTCGCGCCGGCCGCGTGGAGGCGGGCCTCACCCACGCCATCGAACGCTGCGGCGAGATTCTGGCGCGCACTGTGCCCAAGACCGAAGGCAACACCAACGAACTCGACAACAGGTTGATCCTGATCGGCTATGAATGACCAAGCGCAAGCGGGACAGCGCCCGCAACTGGACCGGGACCGGCTCGAAGCCTTCATCAAACAGATCGGCACGCAGGTGGCGGCCGGCTTCAATTGCTCGCTCTCGCATCTCGGCGACCGGTTGGGCCTCTACCGCGCCTTGGCGGAGGCCGGTCCCATGAACAGCGACGAGCTGGCGGCGCACA
The DNA here is from genome assembly GCA_009839405.1 of Gammaproteobacteria bacterium. Classification (GTDB taxonomy): domain Bacteria; phylum Pseudomonadota; class Gammaproteobacteria; order Pseudomonadales; family Azotimanducaceae; genus VXYL01. The sequence goes on along the minus strand of VXPR01000095.1, from coordinate 3,914 downwards.
CCGGCCTGCACGAGCGCTGGCTGCGCGAATGGTTGCGGCACCAGGCTTGCGTGCAGCAGGTCGAATACACCGACGGGCGCTTCTCGCTCTCGCCCGAGGCTGCGGCGGTGCTGGCGGAGGAAGGCCATCCGTTCTTCTTCGCCAGCGGCTTCGGCGCGGTCGCGGCAACCTACCCTTCGCTGCCGAAGATGCCGGCGGTATTCGAAACGGGCATCGGCCTTACTTACGACGACCACGGCGCGGCCTGCGCCTGCGGTGTGGAACGCATGTCATCCTTCGTGCAGAAGCATGAACTGGTGCCGAAGATCCTGCCGCAGGTGGAAGGCATGGTGGAACGCCTCAAAGCCGGCGCCCGGGTGGCGGACGTGGGCTGCGGCGCCGGCACTGCAACCGTGGCGATGGCGGAGGCGTTCCCCAACTCAACCTTCGTCGGCTACGACACCTCAAAGCACGCCCTCGCTCGCGCCAACGCCAACTGCGCCGCCAGCCGAGCGACCAACCTGCGGGTGGCCAACCCCGACGAGGAACCGATGGGCAAGGGCGAGTTCGACCTCGTCGCCACCTTCGACGTCGTTCACGACACCCCCTACCCGGATCGCCTCATCACCGCCGTCTTCGAGGCCTTGAAGCCCGACGGCGCCTGGCTGTGCGCCGACATCAACAGCTTCCCCACCTTCGAGCAGAACCTCGCCGAACACCCCAACGCGGCAATGCTCTACGGCTTCTCGGTGCTGGTGTGCATGTCCGCAAGCCTTTCCACCCCCGACGGCGCCGGCCTCGGCACCCTAGGCTTCAACGAGCAGGTGGCCCGCGAAATGACCGCCGCCGCCGGCTTCCAACACTTCACGGTGCTCGAATACGGCAACGCGATCAACAGCTACTACGATATTCGGCCTTAGGTGCCCAACGGAATGCCGGCGACCGACAGGCTCTGGGGTCAGGGAGCAGCCTGTCGGACCTAGCACGGCCCTTTGGAGGGGGGCGCCTCCCTCTCCCTCCAAAGTCCGCGCGTGAATCGGTCGGGCAGGGAGAAGGCGGCGTATACGCCTATCGCAGGCGTGCTTCGAAGACGAAGGGCCGGATATCGCCGACGGCGATCCGGCGGAAGTCCGGATGGGCGGGGTTGATGACGACGTTGCGCTCCAACGGATTCACCGCGCTCGGAGCGGACCAGGCCAGGTTCTTCCGCAGCAACTCGGCGCCCGTGCGGGGTGGATTCGCTGCCGACGGGTCGGCGAACGCTATGGCTTGGTCGGGCACATCGAGGTCCAGTATGCGATGCGCCGGGAACGCGGAGGGTCGGACGAGGTCCGCCAGCACTTCGAGGGCAGCGAGCGAGGAGTTTTCGCTGCAGTAAACGGCGGGCGTGCCTTTGGGATTCCATCGGCCGCCGAACCGGGCCGCGCCATCGCCGCTCAGCATTTGCTGGGTCGTCTGCGCGTATTCAGCCCTCGCAATCCTCCACACCTTCACGTTGGGATTCCGTGCGCCATGCGACCAAGGAGGTCGGTGACATCCTGGGTACCACCCGGCTTGCCGGCGTGCTCTATTGGCGTGTCGCCGCCAAGAGCGACGGCCGGATGGCTCAGCCACTCGAAGGCGTCGTAGTGGTTCCCTTCGAAGTAGCCCAAGGCCGCGTCGTGCAGTTCCCACGACCCGCATCGAACGGGCACGCATCGCTTGATGGCGGACGCCTCGATCTTCCGCCGTCCTCCTTCTGACAACGGCGTAACGATATGACCGCGCCAATCGCCGAGCACATGCGTATCTTCGTCGCCACATCGCCACTTGCGAGCGATGATCAGGCAGATCAGGGCGTCAAGGCCGTCTTGGTCGGCCTTCGACGGTTTTTGGCTAACGTCAAGGCCGCACATCGGTCGCGTCCAATCGGTGAAAGGCGCAAGTCCGGCACGCTTGGCCTGCTTACGCACCGCGCTCGTCACGAGGTTCCAGTCCTCCACGGCAAAGTTGCTGCTTTTTGGGTTGTAACGGAAGTCCTTGCGCTTGGCTGCATGCGCTAGCGCACCAACGAAGGCCGGCAGCGCAAGACCGGGGAACACTTCGATGACGTGCAGGCCATCGGTGTCCGACCGTGCTTTGCGAGGGTCCTCGTTCGGGCAAAGGTTGTCCAGAAAAGTCCAAATGGGTGCGTTTGGCCACCACATCTTGCTGCGGAGATAGGCCGGCTGCACGCCGGTCTTCAGCGCTCCGGCAACCTTCTCGACAGGCCGCATTCCGCAAGCATTTGGAACCATGGTGGGTTGGTCGATGGCCACGAGCGTGTAATCGGCGTCGCGCCGACATTGCTCGACTGTTGCGGTCGCGTGGTCGAAGGAAGCGGGTTCCGGCGTGCAGAAACGCTCTAGACGCCCACCATCAAAGATGGCGGTGCAAATGCCACCCTTGGTCTTGCCGCCCCAGGCTGAATCGAAGCCGACGAACGCGCTGCGCATGGGGAATCCTAACAACCGTCGCGACGTTCGTCAGGGCGGAGCACCTGGTTCCCGACATTTCGCGATGCCAAGCCAGGTTTTCCGCTCCCTCAGCCTCCCGCCGCGGCCCTGCCTTCGTAGCGGGCGGTCTTGGCGGCGTAGTCGAACTCGTCAATGCGCGTTTCCGATCGCATGGAGACGGTTGACTCCTGCGTCGTGGGGTCTAGCGGAATGCCGGTTGCGTCGGCGACCCGCGTGATGCCGTTGAAGCCGGCGGCTACCGTCAGGGCATCGACCATCGCCTGTTCGCCCATCGCTGCGGCGGCTTCGTCGCGGATGGCGGCGAGTTCGTCCCAGCGGCTGCCGACGGCGGCTTCCGTCAGCGCGCGCAAATGGTCCGAGTGTTCGACGCCGGAGTCGGAGCCTTCCTCGTTTACCGCGTTCAGGTTGAAGTCCCGGTTCTCTCGCTGGCCGCTCGCCCGGAGCAGCATGGTGTGCGAGGTGGTTCAGTAGAAACACTCGTTGAGGGCGGAGACGCGGGAGGCGATGAACTCGGCTTGCGGCTGCGACACCGCGAGCGGGATGTCGCGCAGGGCGTAGTGGCCGCGGAAGGCCGTGAAGAAGAGCTGCACCGCGGCTGGCACCGAGCCCATCGAGCGGGCGATGTTCGGTGCGCCGGGGAGGCCCGTATCACTGACGTTGCGGTCCGAGACGCGGGTGATGGGCACCCAGGCGCCGTCTTCCACAACGTCCGGGGTGGGTTGCCCCGTGGGGTCTCCGGGTTCCGCTAGCGGCAGATCGGGCAGCGGCAAGCCGAGCGAAGCGTGCATGGTGTCGACGATCACGGCGGCGTTGACGACGCTCACGGCCTCGATGTAGCGCCCGCGGGGGATGCCCGCGGCAATCACGCCGGCAAAGACGCTGCGCGTGTAACGGGCCGGATCGGTGCGGAGGCGGTGAATCATGTCGATGAGCGCCGCCGGCAAGTCGGACACGGTGTCGTGGGTGCCCTGCACGGCGAACGGCGACAGCGCTTCCTTGCGGCGGCGGCAAAGATCGCAGTGCATCGCCGCCCGCGCCTCCGCCACCATCTGCACACGCTCGGCGCCGCTCCAGAACGGCCCCGGAGACGCGATCATGCGCCAAGCCTCGGCGTGGCGTTCGACCACCGCGGCACTGATTGGATAGCGCGTGTCGTCGTACATGCGTCGCTCCTCCCTCCGGTCCACGAATCATGCGCCGGCGGGATGGTGGCAACAAGCCCGAATCTGCATCGGTGCGTTCAACGCGCGTTCGTAGGAGACGCCCCCCCGCTCGCACATGCCGCAATCCCGGAACGGAGCCCCGTCTCGTCACTCCCCCCTCGCGGGGGAGTGACCGGAAGGCCCTTGCACCCCCAACAACGGTCGCGGCGTGCACTTTCCCGTCACTCCCCCCTCGAGGGGGAGTCGAGAAAAGGCGTCCTCGCCTTTTCTCGGAGGG
>VXPR01000508.1 GCA_009839405.1 Gammaproteobacteria bacterium | reverse complement strand
GCTTCGCCCTCGTTTCCTTCGTCACGTTCGGCTACAACGCATGGCTGCCAGCGCTCTTGGGTCGGATGCACGGCCTCTCGACGGCGGACATCGCCCTTTGGCTTGGCCCTGTGGGATTCGTCTCCGGCGTCGCCGGCACCTTCCTGGGCGGCGTCGCCTGCGACCGGCTCGGGCAGCGGGACCCGCGTTGGTATGCCTGGCTGCTCGTATTCGGCTTCGCCTTGTCGATTCCCTTCCTGGGCGCCGTATTCCTCGCGCCGTCGGCGACACTGGCCATCGCCGCCTACGTCGTTCCGAACTTCCTGATTGGCATGAACATGGGCCCCACCTTTGCGATGGCGCAGTTCGTCGCTCCGGAGGGGTTGCGGGCGATGGTGTCGAGCATCCTGCTTTTCTTTGCGAACATGATCGGCCTCGGGCTTGGCCCTCTCACCATCGGCGCGCTCTCGGACGCCCTTGCGCCCAGTGCGGGTGCTGGCTCGTTGCGTCTCGCGCTGCTTGTGGTATTGCCGGTGCTGGCATGGTGCGCCTTGCACTACCTGCTTGCCGGGCGCACCTTGCGCGCTGAGATTCGTGTGCGACCATGACCGGGGGGACCACTGCGTGAAATTCAGCGTTCTGCAGTTCTTCAGTTGGCCGGGGCGGCGGGTTCCGCTCCAGACGGTCTATCAACGCGCGCTGAACCGCGTGCAGATCATGGATCAGGGCGGCTACGACGCCGTCTGGCTCGCCGAGCACCACTTCTCGACCTACAGCGTCTGCCCGTCTGTGCACATCATGGGCATGCATGTTGCAGGGCTCACCAAGAACATCCGCATCGGCACCGGCGTCAGCCTTGCGGCCTTCTATCACCCCCTGCGCCTGGCCGAGGAGGTGGCGCTGCTCGACAACCTTTCCGGCGGTCGCGTCAACTGGGGCGCCGGACGGGGCTTCGACCGCAAGGAGATGGAGGTGTTTGGGGTAGGCGCGGAGGACTCCTACGACCGCTTTCGCGAAAATGTGGAGATCGTGCTCGCGGCCTGGGGCAGCGACCGGCTCACCTATCGCGGCCGACACCACTCCTTCGAGGACGTGGAGGTGTTGCCGAAGCCGCTGCAGGACCCCATGCCGGTCTGGATCGCCTGCTCGTCCGTGACGGCCATCGACTGGGCCGCAAGCCAAGGCCACTCGATTCTGATGGACCCACACGCTACACATGCCGAAATTGGCGCAAAGTACCGGCACTACCTTGCTGCGATGGAGGATGGGGGCGTCCCGAACGCCGACCGCCGAGATATTCCGGTGGCGCGACTACTGGCCATTGCCCCCACGGACGAAGCCGCGGAGACGGTGGCGCGCGAGGGCGCCCGCTGGACCGTGGACTCCTACGCCAACCGGGGGCCGGGCGCGGACGACCACGAGGCGCGCATCGAGCGCTATGTGCGGGATGTCATCATCCACGGCTCGCCGGCTCGGGTGGCAGCGCAGCTTCAGCAACTCGAGGAGGAGATTCCCTTGCGTCACCTGCTCGCCTCCATCCTGAGCCACGAGACCTTCGTGCTCCTTACCGACGAGGTGATTCCGCGCCTGACCTAGCAGCCTGTCGGACTTTGCCGCGCCCTGTGGCGAAGTGCGACAGGCTGCTAGCCGTAGTTGCGAGCGAACGCGAGCACGAAGGCGCGCGCCCTTCAGGGCGCGCTAGCGCGGCTCACAACGTTTGCGTTGGCCGGTCCGACCCGACAAACCCCTCAAGGCGCGCTTCGATGCGTTGGCGGGTGTGGTCGTCTCGGGCGTCGAACTGCACGCCGACGCCGACGGCCCTGCCGGCTCCAGCGCCAGGGGGCGTGATCCAGACCACCGTGCCGGCTACGGGGAACGGTGTCGGGTCATCTGGCAGTTGCAGCATGACCAGCACCTCGTCTCCCAAGCCGTGGCTGGCATCGGACGGCACGAAGATGGCGCCGCGCTCGATGAACGGCATGTAGGCCGCATGCAACACCTCATCAGTGCGCATGTTGACCGAAAGGATCGAGTGGCTTGATGGCGTCTTCATGGCACCATCTTCCCGCGTCTTGGCGCGTTCGCGGCAACGTCGAGCGAATGTCGCACACACGATGCAGACATTTGCCCCAAGGCTGCCGACGTCAGCCACCAGAAAACCCAACTGCCGACGAGCCCGCGAGGGCGCGCAAGTGCCCCCGTAGGGGCGGGGCTTGTCCCCGCCCGTGTTGAAGGCATCGACGAATTCGAGCCGGGACGGGACAAGCCCGTCCCCTACGAGGAATGGGTCGAAGCGCAGCAGTTCGCGCAAGCGAACTGCCAACGCGTCCGTCAGGGCGCGCCGGGACGGGGCAAGTTCGTCCCCTACGAACTACGTTCTGCGCCCAGCTCCCGCTCAAGGAAGCGCAGGATCGTCTCGAAGCGGTGGGTGGCCACGGAGGGTTCCTGCATGGAGTGCTTGGCCCCCGGATAGGTCATCAGATCGAACGGCACGTTGGCGTCCTGCAAGGCCTTCATCAGGCGCGTAGAGTGGGTGAACAGGACGTTGTCATCCGCCATGCCGTGCATCAACAGCAGCGGGGCGCGGATGCTGGCCACCTTCGGCAAGGGCGAACTCGCGTCGTAGCAGGCCTCGTTGTCCTGCGGCTTGCCGAGATAGCGCTCGGTGTAGTGGGTGTCGTAGAGACGCCAGTCCGTGACCGGGGCGACCGCAACGCCGGCGGCGAACGCATCCGGCGCCGTGGCGAGGCACATGAGGGTCATGTAGCCGCCGTAGCTGTGGCCGAACACGGCGATGCGTGCCGGGTCCACCCAATCGAGCGAGCGCAGATGTTCGAGCCCGCGCAACTGGTCGTCGACTTCCACCTTGCCGAGCCGCCTGTGGATTGCCTTCTCGAACGCCGTCGAGCGATTCGTGCTGCCCCGATTGTCGAGCTCGAACACGCCGAATCCCGCCTGCGTGAAGAGTTGCAGCATCAGCGGCGGCATTTCCTGGCGCACGCGCTGTACGCCCGGGCCGCCATAGACGTGAACCACCACCGGATAGCGCTGCCCTGGTTCGAACGGTGCTGGTCGGGTGAGGCGGTAGTGCAGGGATCCGCCATCCACGCCGGCGAGCCTGCCAAGCCGCGCCGCAGAGTGGTTGGGGAAGAGCAGGCCAGGAGCAGGTGGCTCGTCCTGCGCCGGCACGACGACCATGGGGCTCCGCGCGGAGTCGGCTCGGGGCAGTTCGACAAGCGTCAGCGATGCCGGGGCATCCGACGTCGCCCGGGTGACGGCCGCCCGCGCCGTGTCCGTGTGAACCACGGCGTCGTGCCATGCAGCGCCTTGGGTGACGGCCTGGGCCTCACCCTCGCCGCTGCCAAGAGATACCTGGTACAGGTGCTGCTCGGTGGGGCTGTCGCGCCAGCCCAAGACCCACGCCCAATCGCCGCGCACTCGAAGAATCCTGTTCACGCGCCCAAGCTCCGAGGCAAGCGGGACGCCGTCCAAATGCAGCGCCAGACGCCCATCTGCCTCGGCGGTGTGCAACACGCGTCCGTCCGGCAGGCAATGCAGATTGTCGTCGAGATCGACCCAGGTCTTGGAGCGAACTTGGGCGACTTCGTGCCAGCCTTCCTCGAAACGGCGCATCGCGAGCCGTTGCTGATCGCGTGACTGTGCCTGCACCCACAGCGCGCCGTCTTCGGCGAACTGCACCCGGGCCAGATAGTCGCCTTCCGCCAGTCCCCAATCGAGCCAACGCGCCGCACCGGAAGCCACGTCGCACAAAGCGAGCCGCACCTTCGCATTTGCAGCGCCAGCGAACGGATAGCGCTGCGGCACCACCGTGATGCCGTCGGCGCCGATTTCGTGCCGATGGGAAACTGCCACCTCGGCGTCGTCCACTCTCGTGAAGGCAATGGATCGTGAATCTGGCGACCACCAGTAGCCCTCGAAGCGGTGCATTTCCTCCTGCGCCACGAACTCCGGCAGGCCGTTGGTAACGGTGCCTCCCCCGTCGTTGGTCAGGCGATGTTCTTCGTCACCACCGATGTTGGCGACGAAGAGGTCTCCGTCTCGAACGTAGGCGATCCGCTTTCCATCCGGCGACAGCCGGGCGGCGCTGGCGTTGGCGGGTGTCACTCGATGCGTCGTGTCGTCCGCAAGCCGATGCAGGTAGGCGCCGCCGGCGTGTGGCACCAACACGGCGTCACCAGCCGGATGCCAACTCCAAGACGTGACCCCGTGCGAAAACTGCCGCCGCCGCTCGCGTTCGGCCCGCTCGACATCGGAAAGATGCGCGACATCCACCGCGCCAAGATCGATTGGCACCAGTCGCGTTCCGCCGCCGATCTGGTGCAGCCATAGCTCAAGCCGTTCCCGGTCGTCGGCGGCGGGCCGCAGGAAGGCGAGCAAGGACCCGTCTGGCGAGAACCTGACCTGACTCGGCGGCCTTCCCGCGAGCGGCGTCGGGCCGAAGAGCGTGGCCGGATCGAGCTGCACGCTGCGGCTCATCCCGCAAGATTGGCGAATGCTGGCCGGGTCAGGTTCAGGGCGCCCTCTGCCGTCACCACCACGTTGTCCTCGATGCGAATGCCGCCGCAAGCCATGAGCGGCTCCACCTTCTCCCAGTCGACGGCATCCCGCTCTTCGATGGCGTCGAGCAGCATCGGAATGAAGTAAAGCCCGGGCTCCACCGTGAACACTTGGCGCGGCTCGATGCTGCGCGTCAGCCGCAGGCTGGGAAAGCGCTCTGGAGGCTCGGCGACGGTGCCGTCGGGGGCACCGAACTGGCCGCCGACATCGTGCGTTTGCAGCCCCAGCAGGTGGCCGAGGCCATGCGGGAAGAAGGCGTCGGTGATCTTGAGTTCGAACGCGGCCTCTGCGCTGCAACGGACGAGGCCGAAGCGCACCAGAAGCTCCGCAATCTCGTGATGCATCTTGACGTGCAGATCGACGTAGGTCATGCCGGGGCGCACTTCGGCCACCATCGCCTGCTGCTTTTCGTCGAGCGCATCAATGAGCTCGTCGAAGATGTCGCCGGGCGATGCGCTGTAGGTGCGCGTGATGTCGGAGTGGAAGCCGTCGGCGCGGGCACCGGCGTCGATGAGGAAGCTGCGAGTGCCGGCGGGCCGGGTTCGGTCGTAGTGCTGGTAATGCAGGATGCCGGCGTGTTCGCCGAGGGCAATGATGCTGGGGTAGGGCAGTTCGCTCGTCACCTGTGAACTGCCGGCAAGGAACGCGAGCTGAATCTCGAACTCGCTGCCGCCGCCCAGGAACGCGTCCCTCGCGGCGATGTGACCGGCAACTCCCGCCGCAGTTGCGGCGCGCATCCGGTCTAGCTCGAAGTCGGTCTTGTAGGCGCGAGCGTAGTGCAGCCGGGCGGTGAACTCCTTCGGGTTCACGTCGTCAAGGCCCAGATTGAGGTCCAGGGCATCGGCCGGTCCGGCCAGCACGGGACGCTTGCAGCCGGCGAGCTCCTTCGAGACCGCCGACGAGAGATCGTCGGCGTCCGAATGGCGGGCGATGTCAAGTGCGTCCTCTGCCCACTCCGGCAATGTCGGCGGCATGTGCCAATAATCGTCGCCGCCGAGAAAGTGCAGCTTGGCGCGAGCGCCGGGCCGCACCAACAACACGCTGCCTTCGCACTCCTGCCCTGGCAGCCAGCGCGCGAAGTGCGGATTGGGGTGGAACGGCGGCGCCTGATCGTCCTGGAAGTACATCGCCGCGTTCCCCGACGGCAGCACCGCAAAATCGGCCCCCAACGCCGCAAGCGCCGCCTCCCATTCCTCTTGCAGGTGCCCAAGGTGCTGCCGATACAGGTCGACATCGAACGGGCTGGCATTCATCGAACCGGTGCCTCCGCACAAACGCTGCTGCCGATTCTATGCGCCGCGTGCGTGGTTCCTGCAACCCAGGGCCCTTGGCCGCGCGCGACTCCGTCGCGTGTGACAACATGCGCCGCTCGTTGCTAGGGTGTGCCGCGCCGTTGGAACCGACCGCGAACCGATCGACCTCGCATGACACCCGCACCGCAAGGGAACCGAGGCTGCAGATGAAACCACTGGCAACCGCCGCCTTGCTCGTCTTTGCCGTTGCCGCCAGCGCACAGGAAACGGAAGTCGAGGCGCGCATCCTGTCTGCCTACCACGGACTCGATCAGCTACCGGAAACTCTCTTGGGCCTCGCGCTCATTTGTGGACGGCTTGTCGGCGGCCAGGACGGAATGCCCGTGGTTTTTTCGATCCAGGTAGATGCCCGCACGGTCTCTGCAGACGCGTTCGCCGTGGAAACCAGCTCCGGCACCAGGGTCACGCCTCTGTGTGCAACGCTTCGACCTGCAATGGAGTCGCTCGAACGTCGTACGGTCCTTCTCATCGGGCCCTTTGGTTCCGCCGCTTCGCCGCCGCTCGGTGTCGAGGTTGTGCGTCAACTCAGGGACGTCCACGGAAACCCGCTGGCGGGACTCCGATCCGAAGCGATCACCGCCCTCGCGGCCGGTCCCAGTCTCGTATTTGCGGAGCGGTTTGCGCCCAGCGCGCCAGGGCTCGAAGAGGAGTGCCCTGAAGAAGCGGCGCAGGCGATCCTGTTGACCTGGGAAGGCGGGGTTACGGGCCCTCAAGGCGCCGATCTTGCCGAGGCGCAGCGGGAAGCTGTGTCGG
>VXPR01000555.1 GCA_009839405.1 Gammaproteobacteria bacterium | reverse complement strand
ACCCCCCCTTCCCCTCCGCCCCCTGGCCTCGGAGATGGCGAGGAACGCCGTTTCTCGGAGGGGGGGGCCGCCTGGGGCTGTGCAGAGGCGCTAACGCAACAGCAATAACAGCGCGACGGCGCCGGCAACGATCGCCGCGGCAGCCTCAGGCGACGCCTCTCGCCAGAGCACAACCCCCAGTGCACCCAGGAGCACAGCGCCGGCGAGGCGGCGGCGGCGGGCGCGCTTGCGCGAGGTTGCCTCCGACTCTGCCAGTCGCTGAAGCGAGCGTCGCTGGGCGTCGAGGCGTCGGTCGAATTCCGCCAGCCGCGTCGGCGCCTCTGCCAACGCCGCCGGCAGTCTGGGCAGCTCCGCCACGATGGCGGGGGCGTGGTCGGCGATGGCCTTCAGGATCGCCTTGGGCCCGTGCCGCTCCGCCACCCAGCGTTCCATGAACGGCTTGGCCGTGCTCCACAGGTCAAGGTCGGGGTAAAGCTCCCGCCCCATGCCTTCGATGTTGAGCAGGGTCTTCTGCAGCAGCACGAGCTGCGGCTGCACCTCCATGTCGAAGCGTCGCGCCGTGGTGAAGAGCGCGACCAGGAAGTGGCCGAAGGAAATGTCCTTGAGCGGCCGCATGAACAGCGGCTCGCCGAGCTGGCGGATGACCGCGGCGAACTCCAGGGTGTCGGTGTCGTCGGGAACCCAGCCAGAGCGAACGTGCAGCCGGGCGATTTCCAGGTAGTCCCGGTTCAGGAAGGCGAGCACGTTGCGGGCGATGTACCACTGATCCTCGTCGGTGAGCCGGCCGATGATGGCGCAATCCACGGCGATGTAGCTCGGACTCGCGGGGTCTTCCGCGTTGATGAAGATGTTGCCTGGGTGCATGTCGGCGTGAAAGAAATTGTGCCGGAACACCTGCGTGAAAAAGGTCTCGACGCCGCGCTCGGCCAGCTTCTTCATGTCGGTGCCGGCCGCCTGCAACGCAGCCACGTCGGCGATGGGAATGCCGTGGATGCGCTCGAGCACCAGCACCGACTCGGCGCAGCGCTCCCAGTACACCCGCGGTGCGTAGAGCAGCGGCGAGCCGGCGAAGTTGCGCCGCAGGGTGGCCGTGTTGTCCGCCTCCTTCAAGAGGTTCAGCTCGCCCAGGATGGTTGCCTCGTAGTCCGTCACCACGGCCTTGAGATGCAGCCGGCGGGCGTCTCGGGAGAGCCTCTCCAGCAAGTTTGCGATGGTGTGGATCAGCCGGATGTCGCTCTCGATGACCCGTTCGATGTCGGGTCGAATCACCTTCACCACCACCGCGTCGCCTTCCGGAAGGGTGGCGGTGTGAACCTGCGCCAGCGACGCGGATGCCAGCGGCTCGGGGTCGAAATGCGCAAAAAGTTGGTCGATAGGGGCACCGAGTGCATGTTCGACGGTGTCGACGGCAATTGCGCCATCGAATGGAGGCACCCGATCCTGCAGCTTCGCGAGTTCGTCGGCGTAGTCGGTGGGCAATAGGTCGCGGCGCGTGGAGAGAATCTGGCCGAGCTTGACGAAGACCGGGCCCAAGTCCTCCAGCGCTCGCCGAAAGCGCACCGCGTCCGCCGTGCGGGGCCTCGGCAGCAGCCCGAGCGGCGACAGTTTCAGCCACCACCGCCGTCCGGCGAATCGAGCGACGCTGGCGTCGAGCCGGTAGCGCACCACCGTCCAGGCGATCCGCAGCATTCTGAGCAGTCGGCTCATCCGGGCGGCGCCGCAGTTGTGCTTCGACCGTCAGGCGTCGTCAGGTTCCGCCGGGGCGTCAACGCGGCGCTCCAGGTCCTCGACCCGCCGCCTGAGCTCTTCGAGTTCTTGCTCCACATCGCGGGAACCGCCCGGCGTCGCCCCTAGCGCCGCCTCGAACACCGACTGCGCCGCGCGGGCACCAAGACGCAACGCGTCGCCCACGTCCTCGCCGATGGCGCTGAGGTCGGGGCTCGGCAGCCCGTCGGGCAGCGGCAGGCGAGGACGCAGCAGCGCCAGGAAGTCGGCCATCACATCGGCATCCCCGTGTGTCGATGCGGCTTCGTCGTCGGCAAGGCGCGACAGCAGGCCCGCCACGGAGATGCGAAGCGTTGCGTCGCAATCCGTCACCGAGTCCGACACCACGGACAGAGCCGCCTCCTCGTCTTCGCCAGCCTCGAACTCCACCACAAAGCGCTCGTTCGGCATCCCAATGCCGACCGGCACCTCGATGCCGACCCGTTTGCCAGCAAGGGCCGCGGCGCGTTCCGGATTGACCCGCGCCGCCATCTGTAACGCGGCCCGCACGATCTCCACTTGCAGCCTCATGATTTCCCCCGCACTCCCCGATGAATCGCAACAATGCCGCCGAAGATGTCGTGGCACTCCACTTGCGCAAAGCCGGCATCTTCCATCATGCCGCTGACGGTGTCCTGGTCTGGATGGCTGTCGATTGAGTCCACCAGGTAGCGATACGGTGCCGCATCCCCCACCACCATGCGACCGAGGATCGGCCACGCGCCGCGATAGGCATCCCACAGGCCTGCCAAGAGCTTCGGCGGACCGGCCCGGGGCTTGGCGAACTCGAGCACCACCGCCACACCGCCAACGCGCAGCACGCGGTGCATCTCGCGCAAGCCCGCTACCTTGTCGGCAAAGTTGCGCAGGCCAAAGGCAACCGTGACCGCATCGAAGGCACCGCCCGCGAACGCGAGTCGCGTGCCGTCGGTCTGCACGCAATCGACGTTGGCGCAACCTTGGTCGAGCATCCGGTCGCGCCCCACGGCAAGCATCGAGGCATTGATGTCGGCGAGTACGACGCCGCCTGAGCCGCCCACCGCCTGAGCCAAGAGCGCCGCCACGTCGCCGCTGCCCCCGGCCAGGTCCAAGGCGCGCTGGCCGCGCCGCAGCCGCGTCAGCTCCACCAACGCGCGCTTGAGCAGGCGATGGGTGCCGAGCGACATGAGGTCGTTCATCACGTCGTAGCGCTCCGCCACAGCGTCGAACACCTCGGCGCTGCGGCGCCTCTGCTCTGCGCCGGCCGCAGGCTCGCGCGAGGCCCTTTCACTCACTGCGGCGTCCATTGGCCGACGGGAATCGCCGGCAGCCTCGATCCGTTCATGGCGCGAAGTTCCGACTCGTACTGCGTCCAGTAGCGCGCTTGGTTGTCGCCTAGGTCCCTGAGGTAGGCCCACGAATAGATGCCGGTGTCGTGGCCGTCATCGAAGACGATGCGGATGGCGTAGTTGCCGATGGCCTCCAGGCTTTCGATGCCCACATGCTTCTTGCCCGTCTGCACGACGCGCTCGCTCTCGCTGTGGCCGCGCACTTCGGCGGAAGGTGAATACACCCGCAGCAACTCCGCCGGCAGCGTCACGGGCTCGCCGCTCGCATAGCCAAGCTCAAGCGTCTTGCTGGCCGAGTGATAGACGATGCTGGTGGGGTTCACCGCCTACCCTCCAAGAGCGCCCGGCGGCAAGGCCGGTTGCCTGCGGTCAGGGGCCGTCGAAATGTGCGCGTAGCCATGGTGCAACGTCCGACTCGCCAGCTACAGGATGTAGCGCGACAAGTCCCGGTTCGTCGCGATCTCCTTCAGGTGCTCGTCCACATACGCAGCGTCGATGAGCGCCTGCTTGGCGCCCTCACCGGCATCGAACGAGATGTCGTCGAGCAGCCTTTCCATCACCGTATGCAGGCGCCGGGCACCGATGTTCTCGGTGTGCTCGTTCACCTGCCAGGCGATCTCAGCCACCCGCTGCAGGGCGTCGTCGGTGAACTCCACCGCGACATCCTCCGTCGCCATCAGCGCCTTGTACTGCTCGGCGAGGGAGGCGTCCGGTTCTGACAGGATGCGGCGGAAGTCTGCCGGCGTCAGCGCGGCGAGCTCTACCCGAATGGGCAGACGCCCCTGCAACTCCGGGATCAAGTCCGATGGCTTGGCGAGATGGAACGCCCCGGAGGCGATGAACAGCACGTGATCGGTTCGCACCATGCCATAGCGGGTCGAAACCGTGCAGCCTTCGATGAGCGGCAAGAGGTCGCGCTGCACACCCTCGCGGGACACGTCCGCGCCATGGCCCTCGGCGCGACGTGCCACCTTGTCGAGTTCGTCGAGAAAGACGATGCCCGTCTCCTCCACTGCATCCACGGCCTGCGCCTTGAGCTCGTCTTCGTTGATGAGCTTGGCCGCCTCCTCTTCGGTCAGCCGCTTGAGCGCGTCCTTGACCTTGAGCCGCATCTTGCGCGAGCGCCCGGTGGGAAGGTTGGAGAAGAGATTCTGCAACTGGTTGGTGATTTCCTCCATGCCCGGCGGCGCTGCCATGATCTCGACGCCGACGTGGCCGAGCTCCACCTCCAACTCCACGTCGCGCTCGTCGAGATCCCCTTCGCGCAGCTTCTTGCGGAACACCTGCCGCGTGCCGCTCGCCGAACCGAGCTGGTCGCCGTCCTCACCGGCAGTGGGCGCCGGCAAAAGGGCGTCGAGCACTCGATCCTCCGCGATGTCCTCTGCCCGCGACTGCACCTGCTGCATGGCCTGCTCGCGCAGCATTTTCACCGCCACGTCCACCAAGTCGCGGACGATGGACTCCACGTCGCGCCCGACGTAGCCGACCTCTGTGAACTTCGTCGCCTCCACCTTGATGAAGGGGGCGCTCGCGAGGCGGGCGAGGCGGCGCGCGATTTCCGTCTTGCCGACACCGGTCGGGCCGATCATGAGGATGTTCTTCGGCGTCACTTCTTCGCGCAGTTCCGGTTCGAGCTGGATGCGCCGCCAGCGGTTGCGCAGCGCCACCGCCACAGCGCGCTTGGCCTGGGTCTGGCCGATGATGTGCTTGTCGAGTTCATGCACGATCTCGCGCGGGGTCATGGTGCTGCTCATAGCGACTCGATGCTGACGTTGTGGTTGGTGTAGATGCAGATGTCAGCGGCGATGGCGAGGCTGCGTTCGACCACGGCGCGGGCGTCCATGTCGGTCGCATCGAGCAGCGCCCGCGCCGCCGCCTGGGCGTATGGCCCGCCGGAACCGATGGCGATGAGGCCATCTTCCGGTTCGATCACGTCGCCGTTGCCGGAAATCACCAGCGACGAATCCGCATCCGCCACCGCCAGCAGCGCCTCCAAGCGCCGCAGGACGCGATCCGAGCGCCAGTCCTTGGCAAGCTCCACCGCTGCCCGCACGAGGTTGCCCGAGTACTTGTCGAGCGCACCTTCAAAGCGCTCGAACAGGGTGAAGGCGTCTGCCGTGCCGCCGGCAAAGCCGGCCAGTACGCGGTCGTCACGCAACCGCCGCACCTTGCGGGCATTGGCCTTGAGCACGGTGTTGCCGACCGTGACCTGGCCGTCGCCGCCAAGCACCACGCTGCCCGCCCGCCGCACGGACAGGATGGTCGTCCCATCGAATTGATCCAAGTGGCGCCCAACGCCTCGCATCGCCTTGCCCAAGAGGGATAGTAGCGCGCCAGCATCGGATAGTTTCTCGACCACTTGGTAGAAGGTCTCGCCCCGACGCACCATGCCGAGGTCGGTGCGGGCGCGTTCCATGGCACCTACTTCGGCGGCAGCGCAGCGAGCGCCGGGCGACCTTGGGGCGCTTGGTGCGGCCTACAATTCGCGCCAAGTCCCATGGCCTACGGAGATCGAGCATGAAACCCGCTTTGGCAGGGGTGGTGGTCCTTGCTGTGCTGGCGATGGGCGCTGGCGCCGACGAGGTGCATCTCACGAACGGCGACCGCATGAGCGGCACCGTCGTCAGCACAACAGCGGGCCACGTTGCCATCGACATGCCGGGCATCGGCGTTGTCACCGTGCCGGAGGAGTTGGTGGCATCCGTGGTGCGCGCTGAACCGTCCGAACCGAGCGCCACCTGGGTGACCTCAGCAGATGTGGGCGTGTTGCTCTCCACCGGCAACTCACGCGCCCGGGACGCCACCGTAGTGCTCTCCGGCAAGCGCGCCGCCGGTCGCTTCGAGCAGCTCTTCGGCATTTCTCTGGCGCGCTCCGAGGGCAGCGGTTCGACGGACAACACCTGCGCCATGGGGTGCCCCCGCATCCGCACCCGCGATCAGCTCGACATCGACTACGAGGCGCGCTGGAAGACCGGGCCGGCGTGGTATCTCTTAGGCAACTTCGAGCTTTTCCGAGACCCCATCAAGGAGATCGACGGCCGCATTACCCTCGGCGCCGGCGGCGGCCGCACCCTCTGGGAACGCGACGCCGGCTCCCTCACCACCGACATAGGCATCAGCCAGGTGCGCGAAAGCCTCATCGGCGGCAACCAGAACAACCCCGCCCTGCGCTGGGGCGTCACTTTCAACCACTGGCTGCAACCGGAGCGACTTGAACTCTTCCACCACAACCAACTGCTGAAAATCCTGGACGCCGCCCGCGGTGCCGTCTGGGATTCCGGCAGCGGCATCCGCTTCCACCTAAGCGACACCTGGCAGGCCAGCCTCCGCCTGGACCTGCAACACGAAACGGAGCCAGCTCCAGGCCGCGAGAAAACCGACGCAACGTACTCGGCCACCCTCGGCATCAAGTTCTAGGGGCTTCGAGCGCGGACTGGCGACTCTGCACAGCCGCAGGCGCCCCCCCCCCCCCCACGCGCGCGCGCGGCGGGGGGGGGTGGCGAGCGCCGGCGGGGGCGGCACCACCCCCACCGCAGGTAGAAAGACCGCCA
>VXPR01000176.1 GCA_009839405.1 Gammaproteobacteria bacterium | reverse complement strand
TTGTGTAGGTATTGACGTTACCGTCGCTGGCATGGATGAGCAGGTGCCCGTCCAGTGGGTTATTGAGCGGATCTTCGGTGCCGGCGTCGTTCATTGCATGGCCTCGACGATGGGGCCCAGCAGCGACTCGGCGAGGTCGGCAAAGCCCTCCATGTCCGGCCCCTCGGCACAAAGCAACTGAAAGTACTCGTCGTTGTTCTCTGGCCAATTGCCCCCAGACCAGACACTCCGCACCTTGGCTTCGTTCTGTTCCGTCGCCCAAGTCCAGGACGTCTGCGGAAACACCGGCAGCGGTTCGCGTGCGCCCCGGTGCCACGCCTGCACCCAGTCACCAAGCATCTCCCGCGCCAGCTTCGGTTCCGGGCCCTTGAGCGTCTCCGCCTCTGCCCCCCTTCTGACGCCCACGACATGCGCCGCGAGGGGCTCGTCGATGGCCGAGGTCAGAGCAAGCAGCCGCAACCAGACCTCGATGCGGTCCTTTTCGCGGATGCGTCCGATCCGCCACCACAGGAAACGTTGCTGGGCCGGAACGTATCCCGCCACCTCGCCGGTGAGCCTCATGTCACCCACGCCGATGTCAATCAAGGTGCGCGGGGCGTCGAGATGCTCTGCGTGCGGAGCGAGCGCCTGACGCAGCGTCGCCACTTGCACGGCGCCGCGACGGTGCTCGACAGCGCCGAGATTGCCCGGCGGAAGGAGCCCACGCGCTCGTACCAACCACTCGGTATCTTCTTCGCCCAGTTCTTCGCGCAGCAGATCGAACAGGCCGTCCTTGAGCTGCCATTGCTCGAGGTAGTTGAGTTCGAGGGGTTCCTCGTCCTTGGCCGGATCCTCTTCCTCGATCTCGAGGCGCAGTCCAAGCCTCGTTTGCGCGAAGTGCTTGGCGGGATGGGCCGCGAAGCGGATCAGCTCGGTGAGTTCGACTTCGCCTTCAGTGCGCTCTAGCGGTGGCAGCGTGCCGTGCAGTCGCTGCTCGGCAACGGTTGCTGCGGCTTGGTGCCGAACCGCAGCCGCGGCGAGCGCCATGGGCGCCGAGTAGCTGAAATGGACCTCGCTCGAATGGCTGCCGGTGATCGGTTCCTCGGCTGCATCGAAGTACTTGCGGTTGAACGGTTGCAAGGGGTGGCGGAGGGCAACTTTGTCGTCCGCAAAGCGGCGGGCGAGATAGTCCACCAGCTCGCTCACCGCCACCGACGGCGGAATGTTGGAATCCTCGCGCAGTTCCCGGCCCGTGTAGGTCACGAGGAACGCCTTTCTTGCCGAGAGAAGCGCCGTGAGGAAGGCGAGCCGGTCTTCGTCGCGCAGGTCGCGGTCGCCGGGGCGGCGCGAGTCCGCGGCAACGATGTCGAAGGACGCCGGCGCGTGGTGGCGGGGAAAGGCACCGTCGTTCATGCCGACTGTGCAAACGACTTTCGCTGGGAAGACCTGTCCGGCACCGAGCGGCGCCACCGTGACGCCATCGGCGAGCCTCGCCACGGCGCGGGAACTCGCTGCGCCCAACTCGTAGAGCGCCTCCCGCACCACGGAGAATGCAATGGCACCGTCAATGCCGGCGATATGCCACTCCTCCTCCAAGTCCTCAATCAACCGCGCCACCGTGTCCGCTTCCCTGGCCACCTCGGGCATCAAGTGTTCGGTGGCGAAAAAGGGCTTCAGCACGGCTTCGCGCAACCGCTGTGCCCACGCGGTGGGCGTCAGCGTCTCTTCGGCCATGGCGTTGAGGCCAAACGCAAGCTCGGCGTAGCGGGCGAAGTGGCCGAGGCGCTCGTAGCGATCGGGACCGTCGTTGCCGAAGCGATCCAAATCACACGAGGCGAAATCCCCGAACCGGTCGGCGGAACCGGCGAGGGCATAGCCGAGCAACAGTCGATTGAGTCCGTGCTGCCAAGTGTGGCGCTTCGAGGAGGGTACGTCGTGCTCGCCAATGCCCCAGTGGATGCCGGCATTGGCGATCCAACCGCGGATTTCCGGTAAGTCGGGTCCGCGGATGTCGAAGCGAGACGCGACGGACGATGCCCTGAGCGGTGCCATCACGGAACTCACCGGGTAGCGCGAGCCTGGCAAGGCCAAGAGGTCCAGGAAAGCCCGCACCGCGGCGCCGTCGCGGCGACGGAGGCGACCAATGTTGAACGGGATGGTGCCGATGGAGTCGAACACCGCCTCGATGGCGGGGGCGTACTCGTCCATGTTCGGCGTCAGCACGAGGACATCCGCCGGCTGGATGTCGTCGTGCGCGTCGAACAGGCCCAGCAGCCGGTCGTGCAGCACTTCGGCCTCGCGGGTGGCGGAATGGCAGACGTGGATCTGGATGGAGTCGTCCCTGGGGACACCGGACTCGGTGGCCTCGGTGGACAGGCGCAGGTCGAGGACGTCCTGTTGGACGAACGCAAGGCGGCTGGTGGTTGCGGGTTCCGAGTAGGTTTCGTCGGGCGCTCCCAGCCCGAGATCGTCCGCAAGCAATGCCTGCATGTCGCGAGCCGCGCGTCCCCAGGCGGCCAGCAGTTCGTTGCCTTCACTGACGTAGGGGGCTGGCTCGGTGCCAGGGCGCAATTCGCGGCGCGAGCGGGTGTCAGCCCAGAACTCTCGGCAGGGGCTTAGCTGGAATAGGTGAATGTCATGGTCACGAGCCGCCATACGGAGCACGGAGAGGTAGGAGGGGGACAGCGAGTCGACTCCGAAGAAGCTAACTCTCGCGGCGCCGGCCTTCGTGGTCGCCTGCGTTAGATTTCCCTTTAATTTACCTTCATAAGAAATTGTATTTGTTGCTTTTAGATCGCGGGGTGGTGAATCGAACAGTTCCCGCTGCACAGGAGCGGCGGAGCGCTCCGCCCGCATCCCAAGCTCGAACGCGTCCACGGCATCCACCCAATGCCGACCAACGCCGGACGCCACCAGCTCGCGCCAAACCTGCGCCTGCCAATGGGGCGCCTCGCCACGCTGCCAAGCCCGAATCCACTCCGGCCGATACAGCAGGCAGCGGTCGTACACACGCGCAAGTCGATCTGCCAACGCAAATCGCTTGCGGGGATCCGCATCGGCAAGGTAGCGTGCCAACGCCGCCAAATCCCTCGCTGGCGCTCGGGTTCTGGCCCCAGCCCCCACCTCTCTACGACCTCGTGCCTCAGAATGACGCTGCTGCGTCGTTTCTGCGGCGCGAGCTCTTGGGTCGTCATCGGCACCCCAACCTGCCAGCACATCGAAGACCCGCCAGCGCAACGCGCCAGGCGCGAACGGCTGTTCCTTCGGCAGTTCGACCACCGACCGCATCAGCGACCAGGCAAACTCGGCCGGCAGCTCAATCGTCAGATGCGCCGCAATCCCGAGCCGCTCTGCCAACTCCAGCGCCAGCCAGCGCCCGAGCACGGGATGCGGCACCACAATCCGTTCCGGCGCCAGGGCATCCCCGGGCCTCGCCCGCATTTCCTCCGCGAGCGCGTCGGCAAGACTCTCAAACTGGTTCGAGACGTGCAGGCGAAACGAGGATGTCGCAGGGGGGCTCACGGACGGAAAGCCTAACGCAAGACTTGCGCCACGAAAGGCCGCCGCACCAGATGGCGGAAAAGAGCGCCGCGACTGGCCCTTGCCTCGGCCAAGTCTGCCCAGCCCTTGGCGCGGTTTCTCGACAGTGACGTGGTCGGTGAAGCCGTCGTTCGCATCCGTGAAGCGTGCAAGTTGTCCCGCCGAGTCACCGTGACCCAGTGTCCACATCCGCCCGTGGCAAGGCGATGGAGAGCACGGCGAAACCGACCAGCGCCGACGCCGCGGAGCCCATGAGGATGCCCAGCTTGTCTGCGGCCCAGAAGGAACCGTCGGCATGTTCGAAGGCAAGGCTCGCGATGAACAGGCTCATGGTGAAGCCGATGCCGCAGGCGAATGCGGTGCCAACGAGCTGCGGCCACGTGACGTCCGTCGGCAGGGACACCCAGCGCAGCTTCGAGGCGACGAAGACCAATCCCAGGATTCCGATGGGGTTGCCGAGGAACAGTCCCAAGGCAATGCCGACAGTGACGGGATCGGTCAGGTCGTTCACGCCGACGCCCGCGAAGGAGACGCCCGCCTTTTGGAAAGCGCACAAAGGCCGCACCGCCAACCCCACCGGCAGGTGGAGGTGCGTTTAGAGCGCGACGCTCGGCGAGTGGCCATGGGCGTCGCGCATTGGGATGCAAAAGGCAATCAACACGCCAGCCAGCGTTGCATGGACTCCGGACTTCAGCGTTGCCACCCACAGCGCCAGCCCAACCAACACATAGGGTGCGACCGCGGTAACCCGCAGGCGGTTGAGGCCCACGGCCACCGCGAGCAAGCCGGCCGCCGACCCGAGCATGCCGGGGGAAAGGTCGCTGGCGTAAAACACGGCGATGATGGCGATTGCGGCCAAGTCGTCAAAAATCGCGAGCGCCAACAGAAACGCCTTTAGTGCAACCGGAACGCGTTGTCCGAACGCGCCGAGGAGTGCGAGGGCAAACGCGATGTCGGTGGCAACCGGAATGGCCCAGCCGTCCATGGCGCCTGGGTCGCGCCAGTTCAGCGCGGTATAGATGCAGGCTGGCGCGAGGATGCCGCCGAGTGCGCCGATTGCCGGCAGCCCGATTCGATCGGCGGACGAGAGCTCGCCTTCGAGGGCCTCCCGCTTCACCTCAAGGCCGATGAGGAAGAAGAACACCGCCATCAACCCGTCGTTGATCCAGAGCAGCAGCGGCTTGTCGATCCCCGCGTCCCCGACGCTGATCGCGAGCGGGGTTTCGAGCAGCAGCCGGTACAGGCCCGCAAGCGGAGTGTTGGCCGCGACCATGGCGATTACGGTGGCCAGCACGATCAAGACGCCGCCTGAGGATTCCAGACGAATGAATCCGACAATGGCAAGCGAGAAGGGGGGCTTCTCCGACATGTTGGTCAAGTCGCAGACTCGCTGACAAACGGCAGCGGAGCATAAACAGCGCCGTAACGTCGCGCACCCTCGGCATCCCACGTTGTGGCGGCGCTGTCGTCCCCCAATGTTGAATAGACTCCACGTACGGACGGGTGTCGGCTGGAGGAATGACCGATGGGACCAATGCAGGGCGTCAAGGTGCTCGATCTGACGACCATGGTATCCGGCCCAGTGGCGGCCATGATGCTTGCGGACCAAGGCGCAGACGTCGTCAAGGTGGAGCCTCCGAGGGGCGAGCAGGTGCGGCATTTCGGCGGGCTGCACAATGGCGTCAACGCCATGTTCTATTCGTGCAACCGAGGCAAGCGATCCATCGCGCTCGACCTCAAGTCCGAAGCCGGCAAGGCCGTGCTGGCCGACCTCCTGCGCGAGACGGACGTGCTCGTGCAGAACTTCCGCCCCGGCGCCATGGAGCGGATGGGCTTCGGCGAAGCCACCGTGCGGGCCATGAACGAGAAGATCATCTATGTCTCGATCAGCGGCTTCGGCGAACACGGGCCGTATTCCCACAAGCGCGTTTACGATCCCGTCATCCAGGCGCTGTCCGGGGCGACGGACATTCAGGCCAACCGGGAGACCGGCAAGCCGGCGATGTTCCGCATCATCATCGCCGACAAGGTGACTTCGCTCACCGCGGCGCAGGCCGTGGCTGCGGCGCTCTTTCATCGCGAGCGCACCGGCGAGGGCCAGCACATCCGACTGTCCATGCTCGAATCCATGCTGGCGTTCTTCTGGCCCGAGGGCATGGGCGGGCTCACGTTCGCCGAGCGCGAGTTCGACGTGACCAAGGGCCAGGGCACGATGGACCTGATCTTCGAGGCGCAGGATGGCTACATCACCGCCGGGGCGATTTCCGACAGCGAGTGGGTGGGCATGTGCCGTGCGCTCGATCGGGAAGACCTGATCGACGATGAGCGCTTCGCGACGGCGCGGGCTCGGGGAAGAAACGGCGACGAGCGCAAGCGCATCACCGCCGCCGAGATCGCCAAGTGGCCGCGTGAGGAGATCCTCGCCCGTCTCGACGCCAACGACGTGCCGAGCGCACCGCTCTTGACGCGCATGGAGCTCATGGACCACGAGCAGTTCCGGGTCAACGGCTCGATCGAGCGGAGCGAAGTCGCCGGCTTCGGTGAGGTCCGCCAGGCAACGCCCGCCGCCCGATTCAGCGTCTCGCCCAGCGAAATCGCCGGTCCGGCACCAAGACTCGGCGAGCACAGCGTCGAAATCCTCACCGAACTCGGCTACGAAGAAGGCAGGCGCAACGCCCTTTTGGCTGCTGGGGCAGTAGTGCAGTGGTCAGAAACGGAACAGGCGTGACGGGACGAAGCTAGGAACGAGCGCCGTAGAACGTAGTTCGTAGGGGACGGGCTTGTCCCCGCGCGTCCTGAATGAACCGACCACCCTGGGTTGCGCGCCTTGCGGGGCGCTGGAGGGCGGGACGCCCTCCCTCCGAGGCCCGCGGGCCCGTCTTGGGCGCATCGACAAGTCCGGCACGGAGGAATGCGTCGTGAACTCGCCGAGGGATTCGTACGGGGCGCTTCCTTTCCTGTCACTCCCCCCTCGCGGGAAGCCCCTACGGGGGCACTTGCGCGCCCTATCGGGTGCGTCGGCAGTTGGCTTCCTGGCGGCTACGACGCAGCCGCTCGGCGCAGGATCTGTCTCTAAAACAAATCACCGAGCCAACCAGACGTAGAGGAATAGTGTATTACCGCATAATGAGTGAAAAAAATACTAGGGAGGGTGGG
>VXPR01000141.1 GCA_009839405.1 Gammaproteobacteria bacterium | reverse complement strand
GTGTAGTCGTATGCCATCACGGCGCAGCGACTGGCGGGATCGTCGAACAGTTCGGCGGCGACGCTGCCGACGCCGGTGATCATGCCGTCGTCAGGAGTGTTGGCGATGAGGTCGTCGAGCGAGCGGCGGCGACGCTGGGCGGCGATCACCAACGGGCCGTATTCCACCCACGTTCCCGCGTCCACTAGGTCCTCGACGTTCTCGCGAGCGGTGCGCAGGTGCTTGGCACGACGGCGGGCCACAGCCCTTGGCCGGGAGTCGTCGAGTGTTGCGGCGTGGCGCGCGAGCACCTCCTCGAGATCAGGACGTATGTGGTCGGGATCGACCATCTCTTCGGCACCGCCGTCGGCGTCGTCGACGTCGGCTACCTCGAGCACGAGCAGCGGGTGACCCGCATACACCGTATCGCCTGCACTCGCATGAACGCGCCGCACGATGCCGGCCGTCTCGGCACGCACTTCATGCTCCATCTTCATGGACTCCATCACCGCCACGCAGCGGCCAGGGGCAACCGCATCGCCTTCCGCCACGTCGATGGACACCACCGTGCCTTGCAGGGGCGCAGCCACCAGCGCCTCGCCTTCGTTTGCGGCCGGCGTGTCAGCGGTCGGCGGCGCGGTTCGGGATTCGCGGCCAAAGGCAAGAACCGCCAGCGGATCGCCGGCGTCGACTTTGGCCCCGGCGGTCGCAGGCGCAACCGAGCCCGAGTCGGTCGAGGCAACGTGCAAGAGGGGCCGCTCGTCGAAGTGCAAGGGCCGCTCGGTTGCGAATCCAGTGGAGAGAAGGCCATCCTGGAACGCTGGATGATCGAGAATCGCCCGCAGGTACGCGACGTTCGTGTCCACGCCTTCGATGCGAAATTCCCGCAGGGCACGACTGAGCTTTGCCGCGACCGCTCGAAACGGCGCACGGGAAGAGGCCACCACTTTGGCAAGCAGCGAGTCGTAGCGTGGGTTGGTCTCGTAGCCGGCATAGCCGAAGGTGTCGGTGCGCAAGCCCGGCCCGGATGGCGGATCGAAGGCGGCAAGCACGCCTCCGGCCGGCAATGCGTCGCCGCCTTCGGTCATTCGCTCCATGTTGACCCGCGCCTGGATGGCAAACCCTGTTGAACGACGGTCGAGGTCAAGCTCTCGTAGCCGTCGGCCGGCGGCAATCTCGAACTGCGCCCGCACGAGATCAACGCCCGTCACCTCCTCCGTGACGGTGTGCTCCACCTGTAGCCTTGGATTGGCCTCGATGAACGCGAACGTCGGCGTCGTGCTCGTCACATCGACAAGGAACTCGAAGGTGCCAGCGCCGCGATAGCCGCAGGCACGCGCCAGCTTCAGCGCCGCTTCGTGCAGGTCCGCGCGCAGCGATTCCGGCAATCCAGGCGCCGGGGCGATCTCGATCAACTTCTGATGCCGGCGCTGGATGCTGCAATCCCGCTCGCCCAGGTGCATCGCCTCGGTGCCATCGCCGAGCACCTGCACTTCGACATGACGCGCGCCATCCATGAAGCGCTCGACATAGAGCGCGCCATTGCCAAACGCGGCCTCTGCCTCCGACGAAGCGCGAGCGAATGCCTCGCCCACTTCCTGTGGCTGTCGCACCACGCGCATGCCGCGCCCACCACCTCCAGCGATGGCCTTGATGATCGCGGCGCCGTGCGTCGCAACGAATGCCTCCGTCTGCTCCGCGGTCGCCGCGCCCGTGCCAGCGAGAACTGGCACTTCCAAGTCCTCCGCGAGTGCGCGTGCGGCCGTCTTGTCGCCAAGCATGTCGAGCGTTGCCGGTTCGGGGCCGATGAAGACGACGCCGGCTGCCGCGCAAGCCGCCGCAAGTGCCGAACTCTCGCTGAGGAAGCCATAGCCGGGATGCAAGCAGTCGCAGCCTGTGGCGTTCGCCGCCGCCACAATGCCATCGACATCGAGATACGCCGCTGCACCGGTGCCGCCAAGCTCCACGCTTCGATCGGCCTTGGCGACGTGCAACGACGCGACATCGTCCGTCGCGAACACGGCTACCGACCCGATCTGAAGCTCCGCCGCCGCGCGCGCAATCCGAATGGCGATTTCGCCCCGATTGGCGATCAGCGCCCGTTCAAACATGCCATTGTCCGCGGGAAGACTCAAAACCCACCCCCTGCCTCCAGGTATTCCCTTTCCTCGGCACTGCTCTCGCGGCCAAGCGCCGCATTGCGATGCGGAAAGCGTCCGAAGCGTTCGATCACCCGCCGATGCGCTGTCGCATAGCCGACGAAACTCGCCGCGAAGTCGCGCCACTCCGGCGCGGCTTCGTCCACCAAGCGCTCGAACAGGGCCACCGACCTCGCTTGATCCGCGAGGTCCTCGCTGTGCTCGAACGGATGATAGAGGAAGGCCCGCTCCGGCACGGAAAGCTGCGTGTCGAGGCCCCGATCCAGCGCCCGAACGGCGATGGCGCGGGCGAGCGAGTCGCCGAGGAAGGCAAGGGGCGAACCGCGGTAGATGTTGCGGCCGAACTGGTCGAGCAGGAGCACAAGCGCGAGGGCACCCTTCGGCTCCTCGCCCCAATGCAAAAGCTCGCCGGACCGCGCCTGCTCCACAGCCTGGCCGAAGCACTTGCCGATCTCTGCATCCATATCCGCATTGACGCGATACCAGCGGCCGCTGTAGGGCTTGAGGTCGTCGGGGTGACTCGGAGCAGGCCCGAACCAATAGTCGATCACGTCATTCGGTGTCGTCTTGGACAACCCGCTCATGTCCCCTCCTGCGTCGTCCCCCGCAAAGCCGCATGTGCCCTGGCACGTCGAGGCCGTTGGGCGCGAGGGCTTTCGGCCTCCCACGGGCCGACAGGTGCGAAGGGCGTCACATGCACACCAATGCTCGGCTCTTGGATGGCCGCCACCATTGCGCGTCACGCCGCTTCGCGCAAGGATTGACCACATCAGCAACGGAGGAAGCCATGCAGATCACCGCCATCGACACCTTTGTGGTGGACGCCGGCTGGCGTCCGTGGCAGTTCGTCGCCGTGCGCACGGACGAGGGCATCACCGGCTACGGCGAATGCTCCGACGGCCGGATGCCCTACAGCGTGGTACATACCGCCAAGGAGTTCGAGGCGATTCTGCTCGGTCAAGACCCGCGCCCGGTGGAGGCGCGCTACTGGGACATGTACCGAATGGCGCGGCAGAGCCCAGGCGGCATCGCCGCCAAGGCCATCGCCGGCATCGAACTCGCGCTTTGGGACATCAAGGCCAAGGCGCTCGGCGTGCCGGTGTACGAACTCTTCGGCGGCCCGTTGCGCACCCGGCAGCGCGTGTACTGGTCGCACTGCGGCAGTTCCCGCGCCGGCAACCACGAGATCATCGGCGTCCCGCCGATCCGCTCCTGGCAGGACATCACCGATCTCGGCCACGAGGTGGTGGAGCGCGGCTTCACGGCTCTCAAGACCAACATCGTCTATCCGGGCGATCCCGCCCACACCTACCGCGGCGGCTTCGGCGGCGGCGAGGGAACCACCGACGGCACCGTGGACAACGCCATGCTCGACCATATCCGCACTCACATCGGCACTTTCCGCGACGCTGTGGGGCCGCATGTGGACATCGCCCTCGACCTCAACTTCAACTTTCGCGTCGAAGCGGCCACGCGCATCTGCCATACCCTCGAGGACCTGCGCATGATGTGGGTGGAGATCGACATGTACGAGCCGGAGGGGTTGCGCGAGATCCGCGACGCCGTGCGGGTGCCCGTCTGCTCCGGCGAAAACCTGTTCACTTCCCGCGACTACCGCCGCTACTTCGAGGCGCGCTCGATGGATGTGTGCATGGTGGACGTGCCCTGGAACGGCTTCGCCAATTCCCGGCGCGTCGTGGAAATGGCAGAGACCTTCGAGGTCAACTGTGCCCCGCACAACTACTACAGCCACCTCTCCACGCTCCATTCCCTGCATCTCACCGCCATCTCCCCCAACATCCGCATCTGCGAGATCGACATCGACGACGTGCCCTGGAAGGACGACCTCGTCACCGAGCCGATGGCGTTCGAGGAAGGTCGCGTGCTGATCCCCGATCGCCCCGGCTGGGGCGCGGACCTCAACGAAGAAGTGGCGAGCGCCCACGTATGGGAGCCCGGACGCAAGCCGGGGTATTGGTCTGGCCCCTCTCGCTAGGCGCAACCAATGGCGCAGCGTCGGCAATGCGCGGTAAAGTTCGCCGGTTGCATTCGAGGAGACTCCATCGTGGCATCCGCCATCCCCTTCCCCGACGAGAACAATGTATGGCGCCTCGACACCCCCGGCGTCGAAGGCTGGCCCCGCACCGCCCGCCCGGACGATCCCAGCAAGTACTTCATGGTCTCCACGGACGGCCACGTACAGGAACCGGCCGACCTTTGGCAGAAGCGCATGGACGCCAAGTTCCGCGATCGCCTGCCCGGCGTCGCCGTTGACAAGGAAGGCAAGAAGTACCAGAAGACCGAGGGCTTCCGCCCACTGCGCATCCGCAACATCAAGTTCGAGGGCGAAGACGGCCTGCGCAACCGCGCCGGCACGACGCCCGAGGAACGCCTTGCCGATCTTGCCGCCGACGGCGTTGACGCCGAAGTGCTGTTCCCGAACAAGGGCCTCACCATCTGGGCCACCCCTGACCCCGAGTTCAGCCAGGCCATGTGCCGCGTCTGGAACGACTGGGCCTGGGAAGTTTTCGGCGACTACAACGACCGCCTCTCGCCCATGGGATGCGTCGCCAGCGCCGACATCCCCGGCGCCATCGCCGAAATCCAGCGCCTCGCCGCGCTCGGCTTCCGCGGCCTCTCGCTGCCCTGCAAGCCCGTCTGGGGTCCCGGCAGCCACGAGCACCTCAACTACAACCTGCCGGACTTCGATCCGCTCTGGGCCTGCATCCAGGAAGTGGACCTCCCCATCACCTTTCACGTCTCCACCGGCCGCGACCCGCGCACTTCCCGCGGCAACGGCGGCGCCGTGATCAACTACGCGGTTCACTCCCTCGCGCCGACCATGGAACCCATTGCCAACCTCTGCGCCTCCGGCGTGCTGGCGCGCTTTCCGGGGCTGCGCTTCGGCAGCGTGGAGGCGGGCATCGGCTGGGTGCCCTGGGCCATCTGGGCGCTCGACGAGGCCTACCGCAAGCACCACATGTACGTGCGCCCCAAACTCGATCGCCTGCCGAGCGAGTACTTCCGTGAATGCGGCTTCGCCACCTTCCAGGAAGACAAGCCAGGCCTCGACCTCGCCCGCGAGCACAACCTGATCGACAACTTCATGTGGGCCAACGACTACCCCCACCACGAAGGCACTTGGCCCCACTCCGCCGAAGCCATCGAACGCACCATGTCACAGCTCACGGACGAAGAACGGGCGAAAGTGCTGGGCCTGAACGCCGCCCGCATCTTCAAGTTCCCGATCCCGGAGCGGTATCGGCAAGCGGCAACGACATAGCAAGCGTGAAGGGGAGCTGGGATGTCGGCTCAACCAGAGGTGTACCCCGCCTTGTATCCGGGCGGACTGGTGGAGGTGGCACTTGACGCACTGCCGGGTGCATTCGCCACCGTAACTGAGACCCCGCTCCGGCGTCGTCTCGTGAGCCAGTTGCGACTGTTCATCGGCCACCTGCAGCAGTTGGGCGTCCGAGGCGA
Source organism: Gammaproteobacteria bacterium (assembly GCA_009839405.1). GTDB lineage: Bacteria > Pseudomonadota > Gammaproteobacteria > Pseudomonadales > Azotimanducaceae > VXYL01. Next base: position 1,087 of record VXPR01000141.1, on the reverse strand, counting down.
CATCTGGGTCGACGGCTCTTTCGCAACGCAGAAACCCGATCCACAAGACATCGACGTAGCGTTGGCGATCGGCCTGCCAGCCTTGGCCGCCATGGCGGACGCGAACAAGCAACGGCTCGAGTACCTGATGAACGAAGAGGGAAGAGCCTACGCGCGAACCAAATGGAACGTAGACTTCTACGTGTTCCACGCCACGGACTTCGCCGCAAGACAGTACTGGTTCGATCTCTTCTCACGAAACCCCGACTCAAGTAACCCGAAGGGCATTCCCTTCGTCAAGCTCACGTGAACTTGCCAACGACCATCAAGGAACTCGAGGACGACCTTGCAAGGGTCAGGGGCTTCGTCGAGACGAACGAGAGGGCGGCGGCGCGTTCCGATGACCCTCTCGCGCATCGCGTGTTCCTCGCGTCCAATCGCAAACTGCAAGAAGCACTTGAGCGTGCGCTGCGTCTGGCCAAGAGCGAGCGAGCCTACGAGGTCATATGTCTGCGTTTACATGGGACGCAGATGTCCCAAGGCAGCATCTCGCTACGTGCCCTGGGGAAGATCGTGGGGCCCTTGAACGCGGCGCTTGAGCTGTCCGCATGGCGCGCATGGGACGTCGAAGGACACAACACTCCAGTGAGCACTCAGCTTCTGCGACAGCTCGACCTCCGGCTCGCCGGAATCGAGACAGGCAGCACGGAGCTCATCATCATCGGGAACACCAGCCCTGATCTAGCAGGAAGTTCACCACTGGAAGACGGCCTTCGCGGCGTATTCGCACTGCTTCAATCCCCGCCCGAGGATTTCGCGGAGCATGTCCACAGCATAGGCCTTCGCGCTGGGAGATCACTCGCCCAGTTCACGAGCTACCTATGCTCGGAGAACATCGCGGTAGAGTTGGATTGGTCCGCACCCGAACGCCGGTACTCGTGGGATGGCCGGCCGGATGAAATCGTAAGGGTGGCGACGTTGCTCGAGGAAATCGGCGAGCCCGATGTTTGCAACGAGCGTGTGCGTGGAAGGGTCAATGTGCTGTCCGTGAGGGGTCGGCTTGAGGTGGAGGACATGTATCGCGAAGAGAAGGTGCGTATTCAATACC
>VXPR01000185.1 GCA_009839405.1 Gammaproteobacteria bacterium | reverse complement strand
CGTTGGCAGTTCGCTGCGCGAACTGCTGGCCTTTTCCCAGGGGCCGTCCGACGCACACTCACTCTTGGCGGGACCTTATGCCCCTCGTCGGGTTAGAGATCGAGCTCCAGTTCCGGCGTGCGTGAGCCGGCGCAGCAGATCAGCACCCGGCCCGCCGCCTGTTCCTCCTCGCTCAGCACAAAGTCGCGGTGCTCGGGCGTGCCGGACAGCACGCTCTGCTCGCAGGCGCCACAGATACCGACGCCGCACGCGTAAGGCACTTCGATCCCGGCCGTCAGCAGCGAGTAGAGAATGGACCCACCGGCAGGGACCGTCACGGTGGCCTCGCTGCGCGCCAGCTTGACGACGAACTCCTCGTTCACGGGTGTGCTCTTCCTTTTGAACCTTGCCAAATGGCCTTCAGGCAGTCTTCAGCTTCGGTTCCACAAGCCCCAGCTCGATCATCGTCTCGCCAGTCGTGCGCAAGGTGTCCTCGATGGCGTGGGTTTCGAGCCCCAACTCGCCCCGCGCCTTGTCGCAATGCGCCCTTGGCGCATCGTAGGGAGCCCCGTACTTCTCCACCATCGCATCGTATTCCGGCAGCACGCCGCCGACGTCAATGTGCGGGAACAGCGCCTGCAAGTGCTCGTGCAACTGCATGGCGGTGATCTCCCCGGAGTCGTCCGTGGCGCAGAGCATGTAGCGGGAGCCGTTGCCGCACACATCGCTCTCGATCATCAGCGCCTCGGATTCGCCCACGTCGCGCACATCGACGATGTTCCAAAGCGCCTGCCAGCCGCGCCCACACGGCTTGCCGGCCAGCATCCGTCCCAGGAAGAACTGCCACGAGCCGCGCAACTCATGCACCGGACTCAAGAGCGGCCCGAGCACCACGCAGGGGCAGACGGAGATGGCGTCGAAGCGGCCATCCTCCTCGGCCAGCCGCGTCACCAGTCGCTCGCACTCCACCTTCGCCATGGAGTAGCCGACTTCGCCCTTCTCGACCAGATTGCTTGTGTTCCAGTTGGCGTCATTGTCGCGGTTGTCGCTGGCCCAGTCGTCTTCGGTGTAGCGGTGGCCTGCTGGTGACGGGTGGCCGATGGCGGCGAAGGAGCTCGTGTAGATGAGCCGCTTCACCGTGCCGGCCCGTTTCACCGACCCGATGATGTTGTGCACGCCGCCGATTGCCCCGTCATACACCTGCTGCGGGTTGTTGACGCCGCCGTAGCCCATGGGCGTCCCCACATGCAGCACGGCGCTGCAATCCCGAAACGGCGCGTCGTATGAGCCTTCCTCGAGCAAATTGGCCTGATGCAGCGAGACGTTGCCCGGATGCTCGCCGTTCAACGCGAGCAGGAATTCGGTCTTGTCTGGGTTCGATGTGTCGGTGAGGCAGGCGCGAACGTCGTAGCCGCGCTTCATGAGCGCAATGACGGTGTGCGCGCCGATGTAGCCGGACGCGCCGGTTACGGCCACCGGGCCGTCGGCTGCTGTGACAGAAGGCATGCGGGGAGTCTCCTGGGAGTCGTGGTTGCTGTCGGCGCGCCCGTAAAGACGCGCTTGTATAGTAATCGCATGAGCAACAAGACGCCGGGGTTCGTGACGATGGAACGGGACGAGTGGCTCGCGCAGGTGGACGAGGAGGTGATCGAGCCGGAGCAGCGGATCTGCGACCCGCACCACCACCTTTGGGATCATCCCGGCAGTCGCTATCTACTCGATGAGCTGCTCGCGGACATCGGCAGCGGCCACAACGTGGTCTCCACGGTGTTCATGGAGTGCGCCTCGATGTACCGCGCCGACGGCCCCGAAGCCATGAAGCCGGTGGGTGAAACGGAGTTCGTCAACGGCATCGCGGCGATGAGCGCGTCGGGCGGCTATGGCGCGGCGAGGGCCTGCGCCAGCATCGTGGGCTTTGCAGACTTGAACTTGGGTTCGGCGGTTGGCGACGTGCTCGACGCCCACGACCACGTCACGGACCGCTTCTCCGGCATCCGCCACGCCGCCGGCTGGGACACGAGCGACGATGTCCGCAACTCGCACACCGCCCCAACCGAAGGGATGCTGGCCACTCCCAAGTTCCGAGAAGGCTTCGCCGAACTCGGCAAGCGCGGCATGACCTTCGACGCCTGGCTTTACCATCCGCAGATCGCCGAAGTCACGGACTTGGCGCGGGCATTCCCCGACCAGCCCATCATCTTCGACCACTTCGGCGGTCCGCTCGGCATCGGGCCGTATGAGGGCAAGCAGGCAGAGACATTCGCCAAGTGGAAGCAGGACGTTCAGGAACTGGCGACTTGCGAAAACGTGGTCGCCAAACTCGGGGGCCTGGTCATGGCCATCAACGGTTTCGGCTTCCACAAGCGCGAACGCCCGGCCACGTCGGACGAACTCGTGGCCGCCACCCGCGACTACCATCTGCACATGATCGACTGCTTTGGCGTCAGCCGCTGCATGTTCGAGAGCAACTTCCCGGTGGACAAGGTGAGCTGCAGCTACCGCGTGCTGTGGAACTCGTTCAAGAAGATCGCCGCCGGCTGCTCGGACACAGAGAAGGCAGCGCTCTTCCACGACACCGCCGCACGCACGTACTTGCTCCGCTAGCCGGCCAACGGAGATCGAGATGAATGCCGATCCAGCTTCCGCCGAGGAAGTCGAAATCTACGGCGACACATTTGCCGTGCCGGGCCTCGCGTCATGGCTCGCGGATGTGGAGGAGCAGGGCTTTGTGGTGGTTCCCGACTGGCTGGACGCGGAACGTGTGGAACGCTTGGGCACAGAGCTGAGGCGCGACGTCAATCCCATCCGAGAGCTGATGGGGGACGGCCACACCGTGCGCGCCCACAACCTGCTCGCCAAGACCCGCTGCGTGGACGGCTTGGTATGCGACCCACGCCTGCTGGCCTTGGCGCAAGGTGTCCTCGGCTACCAGATCCAGGTCTCCGTCGTGGTCATGTTTGACCTGTTGCCGGGCGCCAAGGCGCAAGGTCTGCATCAGGACGACGGCTTGTGGCCCGTGCCTCGTCCACATCCGCCGTTCGTGCTCAACGCCGTCATCGCTGTGGAAGACTTCACCAAGGCCAACGGCGCCACCATGCTGGTGCCCGGCTCGCACAAGTGGCACGACCAGCCCGTGCGCCAGCCGCCGGACGTCGAGCCCATACAAATGGAGATGAAGGCCGGCTCCCTGCTCGCCTGGACCGGCGCCATGTGGCACGGCGGCGGCGCCAACACCACAACCGACCAAAGCCGCCTGGCCGTGGACATCAACTTCAACCTCGCGTATCTCCGCCAACAGGAGAACCAGTACGTCGGCGTCCCCCGCGAGGAAGTGGCGAAGATGCCGAAGCGCCTGCAGCGAGTGCTCGGCTACCAGCCAGGCTTGTCCGTCGCGGGTCCCGGCATGGTGGACCTACGCGACCCCCTCGACATGCTGGGCCGGGTGTCCTTCGGCTACGACATCAACGCTCCGGACATGCCGCCTTTGGCGCCACCGAATCCGCCACCCTTTCGGGTCGAAAGCGCCCGCAACTAGATAGCGACGGATCGGAGGCCAGGATGATCGACGAGGAACGCATTGCCGAACTGCGCGTGTGGGGCTTCACCATCATCCACGACGTGCTGGACAAGGCCACCGCGGCGCGAATGCGCGATTTCGTGATCGACAACACCCTGCGCATAGGGGTCGAACACGGGTACCGAGGCACGGCGCTCCACCTTGCGAATCTGGTGACCCTCGACCCCATGTTCCTGCCCGTCATCGATCACCCGGCCGTGCTGCCCTACATCGAGGCAGTGATGGGATCCAACTTGATCCTCGGTTCACTGAACGCCCGCGTCGTACGACCCGGCGACGGTCACCAGGGGCTGCACGGCGATGTTCCGCTCGACATGCTTCGCCACGGCGACAATGCCCCGCTGATGATGAACACCGTGTGGGCGCTGACGGATCTCAACCCCGACAACGGCGGCACGCGGCTCGTGCCCGGCAGCCACCAAAGCCCCCTCCGGTACCCGCCGCCGGGCCTTTCGCTCCCTCACGAAATGCAGCCGGAGGTGCCGGCCGGCTCGGTCGTGGTCTTCCACGGCCAAACCTGGCATGGCGGCGGCGCAAACCACACCGACGAACTTCGCGCCGCCATGTTCGGCCACTACCGCAACAGCGTCTGGCTGCGCTTCCAATGCGACCCCCACGACGGCTTCCGCGAAGAGTGGCTCGCGGACATGACCACCCGCCAAAAGGAGTTGCTGCGAATGACGGGCGGCGTCGACCACCGCCACGGCGCGGATTTCTACGAACGGTAACGGGCAGGACGGGAACTCGGACGGCATTTCCGCCCTCTCGAGCGTACTTTCGCGCTGACCTGTTGGAACGGTGGGAGACCATCACACGATGCGTGTAGCTGCTTGCCGAGCTGGTCAGCTGAGGTGAGCCCTGCTAACGAACCAAGTAGCCGAGCTCCCGAGCAGCATTCTTCAACAGAGTCATCATGCTCGCGTCAGCCAGCGCCTTGTGGAACCCGGGCGAGCGCGGCAGAGCCCCCACCCTGTCGGCCCGGTCATTCAACACGATTGCAAAGGCGTTGCCATGCCTGGAGGAAGGGTAGGCAAGGCCGTGGGCCTGGGGGAACGCGTCGTACAGCCCTCTAGCCCAACTCCGTCCCACCGATCGCGCACCGGACATCAACCCCATGGACGCACCGATCCGCGTGGGGAACGCACCGGTGAGGTCCAAAAGCTTGAGCGGGGAGGTCACTCGGAAGCCGACCAATGCCGGCATCCGGCGTGTCCGATGGATGGTGCGCGTTTTCTTGAAGACCTCGGCCAAGCAGGTCACGGGGCTGGCCGCCAGATACATCACGGTGCGCCCAGCCTCCAGCTGCCCTTCCACATGGTGGTCGAATCGAGCGTCGGTGGGGCCGAAGCTGCGGAACTGATTCCAGCGAGACGGATGCTCGCCGCTACGGAAATACACTCGCCATAGTTCGTCGCCGGGCTCGACGACGCGCCATTCGGCGTCCGTCGAATGGAGCCTGTCGTCATTCGGATGTAGTGGGACCTTTGCCACTGGTGCACCAATGACTAGCGTTCTGGCACCACCTTGAGCACCGTGTCGACATCCCGCCCGGCCTTGAGCCAGTTGAGCGGCGTGAAGTCTTCCAGGTCGGGATCGGCAGTCGTGAGCCAGCGCTGCGCCGAGACTGGGTCGAGATCGGTGATTTCCTGATTCACGCGTCCGATGTTGGGTACGAGCGCCCGAGCGGTCAACTGAAAGCTCGGTAGGTGAAGGCGCCCCTCGATTCGCATCGCGTAGAGGTTGCCGTCACGTATCATCTGCCGAATACGCACCGGCGTGACGCCGAGCCCCTCGGCAACCGTCGCCGGGGTGAGGCTCGTCGCCCGGATCGCAGCGAACTCGACGGCGTAGTCGAGCATCGGATCCGTGTCGTCGGGCCGTTCGTCGATATCGACCCCCGCCCGTTCCAACATGGCGATCTCCGCATCGGTCAACTCGGTACGACTCGGCCCATACAAGGCCATTTCCAGTTCGTCGATCGCCTCCTTCAACGCGCCGTTCAACGCCTCCGGCGCCACCGACTTCAACCCATACAGGTGAAAGTAGCGCTGCTCGGTAAGACTTTCGTCCTGACGCATAGCCCGCCGCCCATGTCTCCTATCGATCTCTTCTGCCGATAGTATGCGAAAGTGCCGCAGGTGGCAATCGGTGCGCGTGCGGGCTCAACCGCTTCAGAAGCAGCGCAGGCATAGTTCCGTAGGGCCTACTTCGCCAGCGGCGACAATGCCCCGCTGATGATGAACACCGTGTGGGCGCTGACGGAATCTCAACCCCGACAACGGCGGCACCCGCCTCGTGCCCGGCAGCCACCACGTGTGAGGGGATTTCACGCCCAAATCGCCTCAAAAGAACCGCCATTTTGATTTGATTCGGCGACGAAATCGCCTCAACGACCACGTCGTGGCGGTCACCACCCGAGCCAAGGCAAGCCTCTTGGATTACAACGACGACGAAGTCCACGCTGCGGGGACGGATCAATCCGCCAAATGCCCTGTCTCGTTGAGGCTGCGGATGTTGCGCTGACCGGTGGAGGCGCAGAGGAAGCGGTTGATGCTGCCGTAGGCTACGTCTATGAAGAGGCTTGGGCGCATGTCGAGGACATGGGAGGCCCAAGCGTTGATCACGCCGCCGTGGCAGAAAGCGGCGACTCGATGGCCCGGATGGGAGGTGATGATCTCTTCCATTCCCGCCACCACCGTCTTGGCGAACGTGGCCATGTCGTAATCGTCGCCGTAGCCGCCGTCCACGAACTCCTTCCAGGCGGCGTAGTCCTCCTGCTTGAGTTCCTCCATGGGGATGTAGTGGGAGGCGGCGCGGTCGTATTCCGCAATGGCATCGTGCACGGCGGGGGTACAGCTCAGCCGGGTTGCGAGCGGAGCGGCCGTTTCGCGGGCACGGCGCATGGGGCTGGTGTAGATGGCGTCGATGCCTTCGTTGTGCAGCCAGTCGGCGACGCGTTCTGCCTGCAGTCTTCCGGCGGCGGAGAGTTCGGGGTCGGCTCGCCCGGAGGCAAGTTCCTGCCGCACGGGCAGGCCGTGGCGGACGAGTATGAGCTCCATCCTCCCGCTAGCGGGGGGCCCCCCGCGGGCCCCCCCCGGGGGGGGGGGGGGCGGGCGAGAGGGGGGGCGGGGCGGGGGGGAGGCGCCCCGCGCCGGGGTGAGAAAGAAAAGAGGC
>VXPR01000077.1:4529-6779 GCA_009839405.1 Gammaproteobacteria bacterium | reverse complement strand
GGGGGAGTCGAAAAGCGCCTCGCTTTTCGGAGGGGGGGCTTCTCGCAGGGGGGAGGGTTCTCAACTCCGGCGCAGACGTAGTTTTCTGCGGCACAGTCTCCTAGTCGCGGATCGACTTGGCCATATCCCTTAGTGCCTGCACGAAGGCCTCGGGCTGGTCCAGGAACACATGGTGCTGTGCGTTTTCGATCATCGTCACTTTGGGCTCGCCCGGCAGCAGCTCCAGCATGTGTTCAAGAGTGCGGGCGCTGAAGGACTCGCTGTTCTCGCCGTAGATGAGGCCCACCGGCAGGGCTAGGCCCGTGTAGTCCTCCGGCTGCCGCTCGCCGCCCTTCAGCGTCATGGGCAGTTCCTCGTCGAACTTCCAGGCCCAGCCGCCGCCGTCGACGCGCATGAGGGAGTTGCGGGCGATGTACTTCATCACGTAGTCGTTCTCGCACGGCTGCGGCGGGAACAGGCGGAAGCGTGCCTCGGCGGTTTCGCGGTCGGGATAGGCCTTGGCGCGACCGCCGCCCATCATGGGGTAGTCCCGCACTGGCTCGTCAGGGGCACGAAGGCCCGAATCCACCAGGATCAGCGCGCCGAAGCGCTCGTGGAAGAGGTTGGCAGCCTTCGCCGCCATCATGCCGCCGAAGCTGTGTCCCACCACGACCACGTCGTTGTCGAGGCCGGCGTCGTCGCAAACCGCGACGATTTCGGCGGCGTAGGTCTCGGCGTCGTAGCCATATCGGTAGTCGGAGTCGCCCATGCCGGTGAGGTCCATGGCGGCGATGCGGAAGTCGCTCGCGAGTTGCGGGGCGATGAAATCCCACCAACGCCGATGCGCGTTCATGCCGTGGATTAGCAGCATGCCGGGCTTGTCGGCTTTGGCCTGCCAGGTCTGGTACACGACATCGCATTCGTCCACCTCAACCGAATGCGCTTCGGAAGGTGTCTCGACCGCCTTCCAGAACCAGTCCGGCACCGTGGTTTCCTTGCGTTCCCTTTCCCAACGCGCCATCGCTCGTAAGCCCTTCACCAACGTGAACCCCAAGCCAATCACGTCACCGCGGCATCGGCAAGGTGTGGGCATCCTTGTGCAATGTCGAGCCTGCTTGACCGAACGCGAAACCCGAAGCCCAGGCGCGCGCGCAAGGAACGTCAGGGACGCCCCGCGCCGCCGCCGTGAACGACCGAAGCCCAGGCGCGCGCAAGGAACCGTCAATAGCCCCCAACGGGTGCGCAAGTGAAGGTCGGCCAGCAGTTCGCGTTAGCGAACCGCCAACGCGCCCGTAGGGCGCGCGGGTGCCCGGCACACTTCGATTACACTCGCAACCAAACTTGCGTCAGCTCAGTCACAAAGGAGGTCATCGTTTTTGGCGGATCCGAATATTGCGCAGAAAGCGCCCTATCGCGTCGATGTGGAAGCGGGCGGCAGGTATTTCTGGTGTGCCTGCGGCAAAAGCCAGGACCAGCCGTTCTGCGATGGGTCGCATCAGGGCGGCGAGTTCCTTCCGGTGCGCTACGACGCCCCGGAGGACGCTACGCTCTTCTTTTGCGGCTGCAAGCGCACTGGCACCGCGCCGCTGTGTGACGGCACGCACAACGGTCTGTAGGACCGAACGCCGGGCATACGGGGCCGCCTTGCGCACATAGCGGTTGCACCTGCCGATCTCAAGGCTGGCGGAACTGCACCGGTCGGTCTCGAATCGAATTAGGGGATCCAGCTAGGACACGACGGCCTGCGGCCCGTCGCCGCTGAGCCAACGAAAAAAATGCGCTCTTTCAACTTGAAAAACCTGTTCAAGCGGAAGCCTCGGCTAGATCACGCCGAGGCTGGGGTTCGCCTTGCCGCGGTGGCTGCGCTCGACGACGAACAGGACGTGCTTGGGCGCGTTTTCCGGGAGGATGAGTCGCTACGTGTCCGGTTGGCGGCTTTGGAGCGGCTCACGGATGCTGCCGTCATCGCCACCGGGCTCGACGACCCCGATGTGCAGGACGATGCAGCGCGTCGACTCCTGGCCTTGGGGAGCGAGTTGCGGGGCGACATCCGCGCGCACGTCGCCGTGGCGCGAGTGGAGTTGAGCGAGGCCAAGGACGAAACGCGTGCCGTTGCGGCCGCCGCCCGCATCGACGACCCCGAACAGCGCCTTGCGGCGCTCCTGAAGAACCCGAGCAACCGCATTCGCGCCGCCGTCATGGAGGGCGTTTGGGCCGGTCTGATATACACATCTGAACCTGCCGACGAACATTCGCGTGTAGATATCCGTG
>VXPR01000077.1:0-4519 GCA_009839405.1 Gammaproteobacteria bacterium | reverse complement strand
CCTTGCGCGGGTCGAGCTAGCCTCGCGAGGCCGCGACAAGGGGCTTTACCGCATGGCGCGGGAACGCATCGCCGAGCGGCGCAAGGGACAGGCGGAACGAGAGGCCGAGCAGGCGGAGTCGCAGCGCCTGTGTTCTGCCGCGGCGCAGATAGCCGACGACGATCCCCATTACGACGCCAAGCGCGACGCCATCGAGCGCGAGTGGCAACAGATGCTGCAAGCTGTGAAGGAAACCGACGCCGGATTGGCGCAGTTCGGCGTTCTCCCGCGCGACTTGGAGTCCCTGCAAGAGGCCCTTCCGGCGCGCCGAGTTCGCGAAGAGCCGCCAGTGGTGCCGCCCGAGGCCGAGGAGCCTACGGACGCCGAGTCGCCGCTAGGGCCCACGCCGACGGAACGTGTGCAAGCGCTCATCGAGCAGGCCGCCGGACTCGCGGTTGACGGTGCCCTGACGGCCGACTCCGTCGCGTCCCTGCGCTCTGAGCTCGAGGCACTGCAGCCAGCCTCGGATCCGCGATCCGCGGCCGAGCCAGAACCTGCACCCGCCAGGGACGACAGCGAGTCGCGCCTCGACCCAAGTGCGGAACAAGCGCTGACGAGTGTCGCCAGCGAGACAACAGTAGGAACCCAATCACCCCAAGCAGCGCAGCTCGATGCGGAAGGCGAGGCGCGAGGTGCGCAAGGTAGCGAGTCGGCGGAGGCATCGCCGGCGGAGGCACTGCCGGGCGGGCCGGCGCAAGCAGCGGACGATGGCTACGTCAAGGCGCTCGAAAAAGCCAGCGAAAGAGTCGCGGCGCTTGAGCGAGCCGTGAAACTGGCGCCTCGAGCCTCCGATCTTGCAGCCGGATCGCTGCCAGCCGAGACGGAGGACGAGTCGTGGCGGGCACTCTCCGAACGTCTTGGCGCCACCCATGAACTGAGGCGCGAAGCGCGTGCTTTGCAGCGCCGCTATGGCTGGCCGAGGGACATGCCGAAGCCAGGGCCCCTCGTGGGCCTTGCCGACGCCCTGACCCAAGCCGACACCGCCATTGCGCGTGCCGGGCAGCGCCTGCAAGCCTTGGCGGAGGAAGTCGCCAACATTCTCGGCAAGTTCGAGGCAGCCATCGGCGAAGGGGCCGTGCGAGCGGCCAGCGAGCACGAGCACGCCGCAAGGGACCTCGTTCCCTTCCTGCCTCGGGAGCGCGCGCGCACGCTCCAAGCGAGGCTCGGTAGCCTGTCGGCGCGGCTCCGGGAACTGCGCGATTGGCGCACGTTTGCCGAGAGCCCGAAGCGCGAGGGCTTGTGCGAGCGCATGGAGGAACTGGCCGAAGAGCCCCTAGCGCCGCAGCCGCAGGCGGATGAAGTGAAGTCGCTGCGGGCGCAGTGGAACGAGCTCGGCCGGGTTGCGTCGCCTCGCGATCGGGAGTTGCTGGCGCGCTTCGACGACGCCGCCGAGCGGGCCTTCGAGCCTTGCCGTGCGCACTTCGCTGAGCTGGCGGAACGGCGTGCCTACAACCTGGAGCAGCGCCGCGCCATCGTCGATGTGCTTGAAGACTATGTTGCCGGCGAGCGCTGGCAGAGCAGCGACTGGACCGGCGTTGAACGAGTGCTGCGCACCGCACGCTCGGAGTGGCGTGGCTACTACCCGGTTGACCGCCGGGCGGGCCGTGAGGTGGAGGCCCGATTCAACGAACTCACCGCCACCATCCACGATCACCTCAAGTCGGAGTGGGACGTCAACTCGGCGCGGCTCGAGTCCATCGTGACCCAGGCGGCCGCGGCCCGTGCCTCGGACGCGCCGCTGCCGGAGCGCATCGAGGTGCTCAAGTCGCTGCAACAGCAATGGAAGGAGGCTGGCCCCGTGCCACGCCGTGTCTCGCAGCGTCTGTGGCGACGATTCCGGGACGAATGCGATCCTGTGTTCGCAGAACGGGAGGCGGCACGGGAGGATCGCGCCGAGCAGTTCCGCAGGACCACGGGTGAAGCCGAGACGCTGATCGAGGAACTTCGCGCCGTGCTGGACCGCACATCCGCCTTGGACGAGCGCGAGGTCGCGGACCTGCGTGCGCGCGCGGCTTCGATCGGGCAATTGCCGAGGCGGCTGGTCAGCCGCCTCGACGAGGCCCTCGCCGATGTGGAACACGCACTTTCCGCGGAGCGCGCCGCCAGCACGCGCGAGGCGGAACTCGCTTGGCTTGCCCGGGTCGAGGAAGTGGACCGCGCCTTCGCCGAGGCGGCGGCTGGCGACGAACTCGAAGCATGGCGGGACGCCGCCGGAGAGTTCGCCTCCCTATTCGCCGCTCGCTTCGAGGACGAAGCCGACGAGGAGGACGACGATCCGCACCAGCTCACCGTCGTAAGCGAGATCGAGGCCGAGACACCTTCGCCCGAAGCGGACCAGAACCTTCGTCTTGCGCTGTCGATCGAGCGCTTGAATGGCGATCTCAGCGGCGAGCGCGATGCGATGGATCACCGCTCCCTGGCGCTGCGCTGGTGTGCGGCACCGGCGACGGCAGAGCATGAGCTGCGCGCGCGCTTTTTCGGTGCCTTGCGGTCCATGGTCGCCGGACACGCGAGTGTGCGCGGACAGGCTAGTGTCCGCGGACACGCTGGTGCCCGCGGGTACGCAACTGGCCGCGGGCAGGCGCGTGGCCCGGGGCAGGGAGGCGCCTGACGGTCGTGTCGGCGAAGTGCGGGGATGGGCCTCTGCTTTCTGCCGCAAAGCCGGCTTTGTGCCGATCCTTCTTCGACCGCACTCCGCAAGCTGTGGCGCCGGCGTTGATCGGTGCACTGCTGGTGCATGGCGACGTTGCGGGCCGGATTGTGGAAACGGAGGCATATGCCGCCAAGGGTGATCCGGCGGCACACGCAAGTCGCGGCAGGACGGTGCGCACCGATGTGCTGTTCGGGATGCCGGGTCGCGCCTATGTGTTTCGCACCCGCCAGCACCATTGCCTGAACGTCGCTGCCCAGGAGTGCGGCGTGCCGGGCTGTGTCCTGATCCGGGCGCTGGAACCGGTGGCCGGGATCGAGACCATGCGAGCGAGGCGGGGTCAGGTGGACGATGCGCGCTTGACGGACGGTCCAGCGAAGCTCTGCGAAGCCCTGGACGTGGACATGCGTTGCTACGGTGACGACTTCTGCGACGGACGTGGCCTTCACCTGCTACCAGCGACGGGAGCTCCGGCACGCGTCGTGTCCGGGCCTCGCGTCGGCATCACGGCAGCTCGCGACAGGCTGTGGCGCTACTGCGATCCCCATAGTCGCTACGTCTCCCGCCCGTGGCCAGCGGCGATGCGACGTCACCCGCCACCGAAGAAACCTGGCGGTTCCTTGGTTGGGGGGTGCGTTGCGTCGTGAACTCGGGAGGTTCCGCGCGGCGCAGGGGAACTTTTTTGGCGCATCAAGCGACAGGCACTCGTGTAGACCAGAATGCTGTGCGTCGCGGGGTGAGCGTGGGCAGGCATCGCAGTCCAATGGGCAAGGAGATCGAAAGGATGCGGATGGCGGGGAAGTTGACCAATGGCCCGTTGCGTTTGCTCGTAGGGGTGGCTCTGGTCGCGTTGAGCGGTTGCATCATCTCCGTGGACGTGAAGGACGTGGGCATGATTGACGGGGGTTGGTCGGAGAGCGAGCGCGACCTGTCCGCGGACCTCGCCAAGATCGACTACCAAGGAGGCGGCACGCTCTACGTCGTGCAGGGCGACGACGCCCGCCTGCGCTTGCAGGGCACGCGCACTGCCTTGGATGCCGTCTCCGTCAACCAGACCGGTGCAACGCTCCACATAACGGAACGGGAGGTGACCACATGCGTCGTCGGGGTTTGCCGCCCCCGACAGCCAAGCGGAGAGCATCTTCGCTACTACCTCGAAGTCCCTCACGTGGAGGACATTCGCCATAGCGGCAACGGCGAAATGAAAGTGGGCCCGCTGACCGCCCAAAGGCTCGTGGTTGTGGTGGAAAACCACGTCAACACCAAATTCTCCAGCATCAACGTGCGGGACTTCGCGTTGCAGGCACAAGACCACGCCGACATCCACATCGAAACCCTAGATGCGGACGAGGTATCGCTGGCCGCGTCATCCCACGCAGACGTCTACGCTCACGATGTCAACACGCTCGAACTACAGGTCTACGCCGACGACCAGGCCCAAGTCTGGCTCGCGGGCCGGGCTGATGAGGCGAACATCAGGCTGTCGGATCACGCCAACTTCGACGCTTCACGCGTTGAAGTCGACGTGGTGGACATTCGAGCCGACGACCTCGCAGTGGCGCAGCTATGGGCCGAAGAGAGCCTGCGCATCGCCCGCGATAGCCGCGCGACCGTCGACTGGACTGGCAGCGCCGAAGTCCGAGAGCAACACGCAGTGTCAGGCCCTTAGCCGCCAGGACCCCCAACTGCAAAGCAAGTGCCCCGTAGGGGCGGGGCTTGTCCCCGCCCGTGTAGGGTGCGCCGAGGAACGCGGACGATTCGACCAGTCCCCCTCCGAGAAACGCGGAAGATTCGACCAGCCCCCCCTCCGAGAAACGCGGAAGATTCGAC
>VXPR01000328.1 GCA_009839405.1 Gammaproteobacteria bacterium | reverse complement strand
AGGACGCGGTGCGCTGCACGCTGCCGATGTTCTGGAACCACGGCTGGGAATACGAGGGCGAGTTCTTCAAGTTCCCGCTCCGCGCCGTGGTGCCGAAGCCGCTGCAGAAGCCGCATCCGCCACTGTGGGTGGCCTGCTCGCAGCTCGACACCATCAAGTATGCGGCGCATCGGGGCATGGGGTCTTTGTGCTTCAAGTTTGTGAGCCTGGACGCCGCCCGCGCTTGGGTGAACGCCTACTACAACAACTACGTCCACAACCTCGAAAAGCTGGCCGATTACCAAACCAATCCCAACATCGCCGTCGTGTCGGGCTTCATGTGCGCCGAAACCGACGACGAGGCGTGGGCGAAGGCCGACGGCTGGACCTTCTTCCAGTTCGCCTTGCAGCTATACAACAAGGAAGGCCCGTTCGAGCCCGGCACCATGAACTTCTGGGATCGCTATCAGGAATGGAAGCAGACGCCGGCCGGGCAGAAGCGCTCCGGCAGTGAGCTGATCGGCTCGCCGGACACCATCCGCGAGCGGCTCATGGAGCTTGAGCGCTCCAACGTCGACCAAGTAATCCTGCTCAACCAAGCCGGCAAGAACACCCACGAGGACATCTGTTCGAGCCTCGAACTCTTCGCCCGCGAAGTCATGCCGGAGTTCCACGCTCGCCACGGCGAGCAGGAAGCCTGGAAGGCCGCCGTGCTGGCCGGCGAGATCGAGCTCGAGGACATCGACACCGATCCCTTCAATTTCGCGGCGCGTGGCAAGCCCACTCTCAAGTCCAGCAAGGAAGCGCGCAACATGATCTCCGGCGTCACCGGACGGCCGGAGGCGCAATCCGTGGCTTGAGGACTTCGTGCACGGGCGGTGCTGCGAAGGGCATGCACGCCACCCAACGGAACCGAGCGCACCCCGAGGAGCCATCCGTTGAAAGCCGGTAGGCCCGTGGGCCGCGCCCGCGTCCACCCCGCCGCCTTTGACCTCCCGGTCGATGCCATGCGCGCCGGCACTTACTCGGACCGCTATTTCGTCAACACCCAGCGAGTGCTGCGCGCCGACGGTCACAGCCCCAACGTCCTGATGCAGGTGTTCTGTCGCACAGAGGGCTGGCTCGGCGGCATCGACGAGGCCGTGGCCATCATCGAGCTCGCGAGCGAAGACAGGGAAGCGCTCACGGTTCGCGCCCTGCGCGAAGGCGACGAGATTGCTCCCTTCGAGACGGTGATGACCATTGAAGGCCCCTACGACGCCTTCGCTCAGCTCGAAACCCTGTACCTCGGCTCGCTGGCGCGTGCCACCCGCATCACCACCCAAACCCGTCGCGTGGTGGAGGCGGCGGCACCGAAAGAGGTGTTGTTCTTCCCGGCTCGGCACGACCATTGGAACTTGCAGGCGCGCGACGGCTACGCCGCACACGTGGCCGGCGCCACTGCGGTCTCCACCGACATGCAGGCGAACTGGTGGGGCGGGCGCGGTGTCGGGACGATTCCGCACGCGGCGATCGCGGCCTATGGCGGCGACACAGTCCTGGCCGCGCGCAAGTTCGCCGAGCACCTGCCAGCGGACGTTCGGCTGGTGGCACTGGTGGACTTCGACAACGACAGCGTCGGCACCTCCCTCGACGTAGCACGCGCCTTGGGGCCCCAGCTCTACGGCGTGCGCCTCGACACTTCCAGCGACATGGTGGACAAAAGCGTGATCCCCGAGATGGGGGAGTTCGACCCGCGCGGAGTGAACGCACGCCTGGTTCACAACGTGCGCTCGGCCCTCGATGAGGCCGGCTTCCCGGACGTGCGGATCATCGCTTCCGGCGGCTTCAACGTCGAACGCATCCGCCGCTTCGAGCGAGAGCAGGTGCCGGTGGACGCCTACGGCATCGGCTCGGCTCTGGTCGCCAACCGCGGCGACTTCGACTTCACCGCCGACATCGTGCGCACGGACGGTAGGCCCTGCGCCAAGGTAGGGCGAGTGGAGCGCCCCAACCGACGCCTGGAGCTAGTGCCGTGACGCACGTGTTCTGGGACGTGGACACGCAAGTGGACTTCATCGAGCCGGACGGCAAGCTCTACGTGCAGGGCGCCGAAACCATCCGCGCCAACCTCGCCCGCCTCACCACCTTCGCCCGCGAACAGGGCATCCGCATCGTCGGCAGCTCCGACTGCCATGTGCCGGAGGACGAGGAGCTTTCGGGCGACCCCCCGGACTTCCAAAATACCTTCCCGCCGCATTGCATGAGAGGCAGCGCGGGACAGGCCCGCATCTTTGAGACCACCCTGCACGACGCGTTGATCGTGGAACCCGATGCGGACCCCGCCGATGTCCTTGCCAGGATCTGGAATCACGGCGGCGACATCCTCTTCCACAAACGCTTCTTCGACGTGTTCACCAATCCATCCGTGACGCCGGTGATCGAGGCGCTGCAAGTAACCGAGGTGACCCTCTACGGCGTAGCCCTCGACGTGTGCAACCGCTACGCCGTGGAAGGACTGCTGCAACGCCACCCGAGTATCGCGGTGCGTGTTGTCGCGGACGCGGTCCGCGCCATCAACGAGGGCCACCGCGAGGCGCTGTTCGACGATTGGAGGGCGAAAGGCGTGACGACGGTGGCCACCGAAGACGCCATCCGGCGGACATGAGGCGCAAGCGATGTTCCTGAGCCATCTGAACGTCTTGGACCTCGGTTCCTATGTGGCTGGTCCGGCCACCGCCACCGTGCTTTCCGACTTCGGCGCCGACGTGGTGAAGGTTGAGCCGCTGACGGGCGACCCCTACCGAACGTTGCTTGGCGGCGTGCTGGCGGAGTACCCCAACTTTTTCTGGGATCAGGACAGCCGCAACAAGCGCAGCCTTGCCATCGACTTCACGACGCCCGAGGGGCGGGATGCCATCGAGCGACTCATCCGCCGCGCCGATGTGGTCATCACCAACTACCGGCCGGAGCTCTTGGAGCGGCTGAAGTTCACCTATGCCAACGTGCGTGAACTGAACGAGAAGATCATCTACGGCCAGGTGAACTCCTATGGGCTAAAGGGCCCCGATGCAAACCGCACCGGCTTCGACGCCACGGCGTGGTGGGCGCGCAGTGGCCTGATGGATCATGTGCGCCGCCCGCTATCGCCGCACGCCATCTCCGCACCTGGCATGGGCGACCACCCCACCAGCATGGCGCTGTTCGGCGGCATCATGGCGGCACTCTACCGGCGCGAACGCACCGGCGAGGGAGCGCATGTGCATACCTCTCTGTTGGCCAACGGAGCATGGGCGCACAGCATGATGATGCAAGGGGCGATCGTCGGCTTCGACTACTCCGACAGGCGCGACACCGGCGAAACCCGGGCCACGCCGCTCGCCACCGTGTACGAGACACGCGACGGTCGCACGATCCTCCTCAGCATCCTCAACCATGCCAAGGAATGGCCGAAGTTCGCAGCCGCGCTCGGCCATCCTGAATGGGCTGAAGACGCACGGTTCCTGGACCAGGTGGCCCGCTTCGAACACCGCGAGGAACTCCACGCCCTGATCGCCACCGCCTTCTTGGGCAACGACTCCGACGTATGGTGCGAGAAGCTCGACTGCGCCGGCATCACCTACTCCCTGGCGCAACGCATGTCGGAAGTCATAGCCGACGAACAGGTGCACGCCAACGACATCCTCACGGAAGTCGAACCAGGCAGCCACTTCTATGCGTACACGGTAAACAGCCCCATATGGGTCGCCGACAGCGAGAAGCGTCAGCCGCGCCTAGCCCCCAACATCGGCCAACACACTCAAGAAATCCTCACCGAAATCGGCTTCTCGGCAGAGGAGCGAGAGCAAATGATCCAACAGGGAATCGCCCGGCAACACCATGACGAGTAGCGCGGCTTCGCCTGCGACCGACGATGCATGTGTGGTGCGAGGGCCGTAGGGGACGGGCTTGTCCCGCGCCGAATCCACCGGGGCGTTCAACACGGGCGGGGCATGCCCTGCCCCTACTCGTCCCGTGCCGAATCCATCGGGGCGTTCAACGCGGGCGGGGAACAAGCCCCGCCCCTACGACGCCCTAGGCGCCAACCAGATGGCGTTACACTGCTCTCGCACATGACGCTTGCGCGAGGCTTTCGTGGTTGAGCCGGAAGTCATCCATCGAGTCGCGGGGGCCGCCCTGCTTGGGGGCGTCATGGTGCTGTTTGGCGCTGGCTATGCCATCTTCCACGCCTTGGCGGGACTCACCGGTTCGCGCGGCATGGCAAGAGCGTCGATCCTCAGTTATGGCCTGCTGTGCTGCTGCGCGGTTGGCTTCGCCGCGCTCCTTCAACTCGCCGACTGGTGGCTTGCCCTCATGGGCCTGCTCTTGATCGGTTACTTCGTCGCGCCGCGCTTCATCTGGAAGCTTTCCCTTGCGGTTCACGGCGAGAACTCCCACATCAACCGCGAAGCGCCGCGCCACACAACTGTCACGGACATGGAGGCAAGCCGCCATGAGTGAACCCGGCATCCCCACCGAGTGGTGGGCCAGCGAGAACTTCTGGCGCAAGTGCGCGATCTTCGTGACCGGCTTCATGGCGCTGGTACTGGTGCTGCTTACCTTCCACACCCTCACCGTGATCGAGGCCGGCAGCGAAGCCGGCCGCGTGCCTGCCTATTCCGTCATCAACCACCGCATCGGCTATGTCATGGACGACGAAAAGCGTCGCATGATGCCGGTCATCGGCCCCAAGGCCCCGCTCTTCGGCGAGGAACTGACCGAGGCCGAGGCCATGGCTCTGGTCGATCACGGCAAGCTCACCGTCCAAGGCCGCAACTGCATGAACTGCCACACCATTCTCGGCAACGGCGCCTACTACGCGCCAGACCTCACCAAGGCATGGCTCGACCCGGGCTGGGGCAACGAGCAGGCGCGCGAACTGCTGATGACCATGTTCCTCAAGGACCCGCCCACCAACGCCCGCACCTTCGGCACGGGCCGCCGGATGCCCAACCAAGAGCTCACCGACGCCGAAGTGCGCGCCGTGATCGCCTACCTCAAGTGGATGTCCGCCATCGACACCAACGGCTTTCCCTCCGGCTTCAAGCCGCTGCCTCAAGGCCCGCTGACAGAAGTGCCCCAAAGCAGTTCCGGTGCTTCGCGTGCGCTCGGAACCAGCCCGCCTCTGGCCGAGCACCGCCGTCCCTCCACAAAAGGTCCGTCGCCGGCCGCTTCCGCGCCCGCCGCCGGACATTCCATGCGAGAAGCGACATGAAGATCGGCAGGATCAACTACTCGGAGCTCTCCACCGCGCAGAAGCTGTCGGTGAAGTACTTCACCGTGGCAATGGTGCTCTTCCTCGCCCAGCTCATCTTTGGCCTCGTCGCGGCCTGGCAGTTCCTCGCGCCGGACTTCCTGTTCGGAATCCTCGACTTCAACGTCAACCGCATGGTTCACATCAACGCGATGGTGGTGTGGATGCTCTACGGCTTCATCGGCGCCATATTCTGGCTGGTGGAGGACGAATCCGGCGTGCCGCTGGTGGGCGCGTGGCTCGCCAACGCCACCTTTTATGTGCTGACGGTGGCGGTGACCATCGTGGTGCTGGTGTACCTCTTCGTGCAAAGCGGCCCGGGCGACGCCTGGACGCTCTGGCTCATCAACGAGGGCCGCGAATACATCGAGGCGCCGCGCTGGGCCGACATCGGCATCGTGATCTGTATGGTGGCGTTCTTCTACAACGTCGCCGGCACTTTCGTGGCCGGTCGCTGGAGCGGCATCTCCGGCGTGCTCGTGCTGGACCTCGTGGCCCTCGCTGGCCTCTATCTCGCCGGCATGTTCTACACCACCAACCTGCCCATGGACCAGTATTGGTGGTGGTGGGTGATCCACCTCTGGGTGGAAGCCACCTGGGAAGTGCTGGTGGGCTGCATCATGGCCTGGGGCCTCATCAAGACGTTGGGCGCACGGCGGCGCATCGTCACGACATGGCTCTACGTCGAGGTGGCGCTGATGTTCGGCTCCGGCATCCTGGGCCTCGGCCACCACTACTTCTGGATCGGCACGCCCGAATACTGGCTTGGCATCGGCGGCTTCTTCTCGGCCCTCGAACCCGTGCCGTTAGTGGCGATGGTGGTCCACGCCGTGTACGACGCCGGCCGCCACAGCTTCCGCTCTAGCAACCACCCGGCCCTCGCCTGGCTCATCGCCCACGCCTTCTGCAACTTCATCGGCGCGGGGGTGTTCGGCTTCATGCAGACGTTGCCGCAGATCAACATGTTCACCCACGGCACGCAGTGGTCCTCATCGCACGGCCACCTCGCCTTCTTCGGCGCTTACACGACGATTATCGTCGCCTTCATCTACCTCACCATCCAGCGGCTGCGCGGCGACGTGTGGATGTCCGGCGATCTGCAGGGCGGCTGGCGCTGGAAGTGGTCGCTCGCGCTCCTGCACGTGGGCATGGTGGGCATGTCGATGGCGCTCCTGATCGCCGGCTACGAACAGTCGTTCATAGAGCGCGCCATGGGCGGCTCGACCTGGCAGGCATACTTCGACGGCCAAACCCAGCCATGGTTCATCCAGGCAATGTGGTGGCGCATGATCTTCGGCGTCATCATGACGGCCGGCCTCGTGTTGCTGCTCGTGGACTTCGTCAAGATCGGTGCCGGCGACAACCGCCCAATCCGCGCGGTGCCGTCCGAAGCGATCGCAGAGCCCGAGGGACAACCGGAAGAGCTGGCCGAAGCCGCCGCCGGCAGCTAGCTTAGCTATAGCTAAGCTAGGATCTTGCGCCGTAGAAACGGCGCTGGCGCGAAAGGGGAGTGACAGGAGCGGCTTCGTTCGGAGATTGTGGC
>VXPR01000554.1 GCA_009839405.1 Gammaproteobacteria bacterium | reverse complement strand
ACGTTCCACACTCCGATCCTCGTCAGCGTAGGGTCGGGTGCAGTAGATGCCGCGAATGCCGTCCGTGATCGCGGGATCCGTCGGCCCACCCGGCCATGCCGGCCCCTCGCTCCCCATCGGCCTGCCCCCCACCGTGGGCTTTGCCAGCATTCCCTCGCCTAGAAGCTGCTCCGCGACCGCCAGCACCTTGGAACTGTAGGCAAGCTCGATCAAGAGCGGCTCCGTGCCGCATTCCCGCAACTGCCACAGATATCCAGCCCGGATGTGCAGTGGATCGCGACTTTCCTCATCGGCAGGGAACGGCCCGACGTGCGTGCTTGCGTCCTGCCGCCGCATCCTGCTGTTGGCCGGAAGCGCAGCCCAAAGCCGATCCAGCGCCTGCTCGCAGAGGGCCGGGTCGAGCATCCCCTTGAGCCGGAGAAACCCCGCGTCCTTGAAGGCGGCAACCTGCTCGGATGAAAGCGGTTTCATCGGCCACTTTCCTTGGACTTGCCCATGTGTGCCCGCCGGCACCGAATGCGAATCGCCGCGAATCCCGCGCCATCAAGCGCGGCGCTTGGGTGGATGTGGGGTGGCGTCACTGTTCGCTCCCTAAGCCCACGGGTATTGTCCCACATGCAGGCGGCGGCCCCCGCTCCCGCCTTCGCAGGAAACGCCAGCCGCGACGGTAACGTCGGTGGCGTCGAAAAGGGTCGCGGCGCAAACAGGTATGCTCTCGGCCATGATCATCTCTCGCGCGGCCATTCGGCGCCCCGTCACGGTGGCGATGGGCTTTGTTGCCATGGTGATCGTCGGTGCCTTTGCCGGGGCACGGATGTCGGTGGAGGAGTATCCGGACGAAGAGAAGCCCTACGTGGGGGTTGGCGTTCCGTATCAGTCCTCCTCGCCCCAGGAGATCGAGCGCAACGTCACCCGGCCCGTGGAGGAAATCCTCTCCACTCTTGGCGGCATCGATCGGATGTTCTCGCACACGCGTTCGGACTACGTGTGGGTATCGATCGCGCTCGACGACGATCAGGACATCGCCACCAAAGGCATCGAGGCGAAGGAGCTCGTCGAGAGCATCCGCCACCGACTGCCGGACGACATTCGCCACTTCAACATCCGCAATCGCAACGACGAGTCGGAGCCCATCCTGTCGTGTGTCATCTCCGCCGCCGAACTCGGCTGGCTCGATGCCTGGCGATTGCTCGACGCCCGAGTTCGGCAAGTGCTCGAACGCGTGCCCGGCGTCAACTCCGTGCGCATCTTTGGCGGCGAGCAACGCTATGTCCGGGTGGCGTTGAATCCCGGCCGCCTAGAGGCGCATGGCCTCGACGTGCTCGATGTAGAGCGGCGGCTCGAGGCCGAGAACTTCCACCTCTCCGCTGGCCACATCGATCAGGCGCGCATCGAAACCCAGCTTCGTCCCCTCGGCAAGTTCACCGAGATCCAGGACATCCGCGACCTGCCGCTCAGTCCCGACCTCACCATCGGCGATGTGGCGGAAGTCACCTACGCTCCCCTCGACGAGTCCGACCAACGCCGGCTGAACGGCGAGGACGCATTGGGCCTGTCGGTGTACAAGAAGCCCGAAGCCAACCTGGTAGCGGTGGCCGAGGCGGTGGAGGAGGCAGCGGGCGCCGCAGCCGAGCACCCAGAACTTGCCGGCGCCACGTTCCTCACCGTCGGCAACAATGCGGAATCCGTCATCCGCGCACTCGACAACCTGATCCAGAACGGCATCATCGGCGGCGTGCTGTCGGCGATTGTCCTGTTCGCTTTCATCCGGCGCTTCATCCCTTCGCTGCTCATCGCCGCCACTGTGCCGCTGGCGCTCGTCGCCACCATGGGCGCGATGTATTTCGCCGGCCTCACACTGAACGTGCTTTCGCTGGTGGGGCTGATGCTCGCGGTGGGGCTGTTGGTGGACAACTCCGTCGTGGTGTCCGAGTCGATAGCCCTCAAGCGCCGCGAACACGGGCTGAGCCCCTTTGAGGCCGCCGACCGAGGCGTCACGGAGGTGGGCACGGCCATCACCGCCGGCACCCTCACCACCATCGTCGTGTTCGCTCCCACGGTGTTCCTCAACACCGTGGAATCCACCACCGCGCTCGCCAACGTCGCCATTCCGCTCTGCACCTCAATCGCCGCATCGCTCTTGATCGCCACCACGTTGATTCCGGCCCTGCTGGCACGGCTGCCGGAGGGCAGGCGGGAGCCTCGTCACCGCGTCTTCGACCGCTTGTCTGTCGTGTACGGCAAAGTGGTTCTGTTCACTCTGAAGCACCGCTATTCGGCACTTCTGGTGGCCGCATTGGTAGCGAGTGCTGGCTGGTTTGCCTATCGCCAACTGGACGTGAACATGAACCCCCAAAGCGACTCCGGCTCGCTGGAACTTCGCTTCTGGGTGCGCGGCACGATGGCCCTGGAACGCATGGAGGGCATCGTCGACGAAGTGGAGGCATCCATTCTCGGCGCCCGCGAGGAACTCGGCATCGGCGATGTCTCCACCACCTTCGACTACGACCGCGGCAACATCTTCATGACCATGCGCGAGGACGGCAAGTACGCCGCGTCGGTGGTGCAAGACCGGATCCTGGAGATGATGCCGGATGTGCCCAACGTCAATTTCTACTTCCGCTCGAACAGGCGCGGTCGCGACTATCGCGACGGCGACGGCGGCATCGGCGTGCGCCTGATCGGCGACTCCACCGCGCGATTGATGGATATCTCCGAAGAAATGATCGAGATTTTCGAAACCGTCCCCAACTTCACGAATGTACATACGCAATCCGAGTCCAGCCGACAGGACCTCGTCCTGCGCGTCAAGCCGGAGCAGGCCGGCCAGCTTGGCGTGACGGCGCAGAACCTCGCCCGCAGCGTGTCGGTGGCCTTGGGCGGGGTGCAGATGCGGCGCGGGCTGGACCACGGCAGTTGGGTGGACGACATCCACCTTGAAATCGAGGACCGCGACGACATCCGCATCCAGGACCTGATGCGCCTGCCCATCTTTCTCCCAGACGGCGACACCGTGGCGCTAGAGGCGCTGGCGGACGTGGAGTTCCAGCCGTCCCTTCGCAGCATCCGCCGGGAAAACCGCGAAACCAACGTGACCGTCGAGTTCTCCCTCAAGGACATCACGCCGGCCGCTGCCCGCGCCGAGGTTGAAGCGTTGCTCGAGGGCTTCGAGATGCCCGCCGGCTACCGCTGGGAGATGGGCCGCGACTTCGACTTCGAGGCCGAGCAGTTCCGCGACATGCTCATCATGATCGCCGCCGCCATCCTCTTGGTGTACATGCTGATGGCGGCGCTGTTCGAGTCGGTTCTGTTCCCCTCGGCGGTGCTCTTTTCCATCGCCTACTCCGCCGTCGGCGTGATGCTGTTTCTCTGGGTCACCGGCACGCCGCTGACCATGATGGCCATGATCGGCATGGTGCTTCTCGCCGGCATCGTCGTGAACAACGGCATCGTGCTTCTGAACCGAACGTTCCAGCTCATGCGCGACGGCACCCCCCGCGAAGAAGCCATCGTCCGCGCCGGCCGCGACCGCCTGCGCCCCATCCTGATGACGGCCGCCACCACGGTCGCCGGGCTTATCCCGCTCGCCGTCGGCGATGTCCGCATCGGCGGCACCGGCGAGTCCTACATGCCCATGGCCCGCGCCATCATCGGTGGACTGACCTTCGCCACACTGATCACCCTGCTCCTAACCCCACTCCTGTTTGTCCATTTCGACAACCTGAAACGCGCCGCAGTCACCTTCTGGCGCGAAGCCACCGCGTCTCGCCAAGCGACGCAGTGAGCAAAGCCGAAAACGCAATCACTGCCAGTGGCCGCGACGTTCACGGTTTTCTCGGACGAGGTCATTCCCGGATGGGCAGAGGGGTTCGCCCGACTTCTGCGTGAGGGGTCCCAAGCCACCGTCGGAGTCGCCAGCAGCCTCGAGGCCGCACTCGACTCGCGAACAGACGTGCTGGTGCTTGCCCTCGGTCGCCGCTTCGACGCACGACCGTCGGACCACCAGATCGCCCGCTTGAGCAACCGCAGAATCATCGCCATGTCAACGACCGCCGATTGGCTGCGCCGGCAGGTCGGTGCATTGGAGACCGTCACGGGCATGAGCAGTGGCAACGACCACCGCATGACTTCGACGAGCAGTGAGCTTCTTGGCAGTCAAGCCCCCAACCTACCGTTCCACGCCTTCAAGAAGCGATACGAAACGCCACTGGCGGAGTTCAACGACCTAACGCCAATGCTCCATTTCGGCCCGACGAGACTCACCGAGTTTCGACCTGACATCGACTACATCGTCACCCTCTCCAAACTCAAAGAATGCGCCGTCGTGATGCGTCAAGCCAGCGTGGTTTACGCCGGCGTTCATGCCCATCCGGACGAGTTCTCGATCGAGTATCGGCAGCTGATCCGGCGCGTGGCCTTTGCGCTGGCAACTCGTCCAGTCGAACCCCTTGCTCCCATCGTCGTAAACCGACAAATGCACCCGCCCGGAACAGTCCGTTTCGAGCTGTCTCGGTGGGAGGGAAGCAACGACGACAACATGCGGACCTTCCACTTTCGCTTCGAGCAGCCAACCGCGTTCACGGCAACCCTGGAACACACCGGTTCCGATGCCATGATGCTCCTGTTCAACGGCGATGGCGGCACCGGTCGGCTGCATTGGACCAGGGTAGATTCCGAAGCTGGCGAGACCCTGACCATCGCTGCCAACATTAATCAGCAGGCCCTCGAGTCGCTGGGGCACCGCTATTGGGAACTTCAGGTCGTGAACTTCGACCGCGACAAGGGTGGCACTGCCAAACTGTCCGTTCGCTACGACACGCCCAGTTCAGACACTCGCCTAACGCCGCTCGCCGGAGACGACGGCGTCGAGACATTGAACTGGCGTGCTCATGCCTTGCTTCTTGCGGCTCGGGATGGCGATGAGAACGCCTCGGCACGGATCAGGCGCCATGCGCCGGCGGCGAAAATAGAACAGGCGGCCGTGAGGCGCGTGGTCGCCCGCGAACACGGCTTTGGCGATTGGCCAACCTTGAGCGCGCATGTGGCGTGGGAGTTGCCGAACACACTGCCATCGGCGCTGGCCTTCGGCACAAGGCTATCGTTCGAGCGCGGACTGGCCCGCTACCCGGACTCATTCTCTGCGCCGCAGCTCGCAGAACTCTTCGACGGATTCCCCGAACCGGTCGCCTCCATGCTCGGCGCCGCCTTCACCCAAGCAAAGGAGCGGGGCCACCAACACTTCACTACCGAACATCTACTCGAAGCACTGATCGACGATCCCATATCGAACCACGTGCTGCAATCGGTGGGATGCGACATCGAAGCACTTCACCCCGAACTTGACGCACTGCTCGAAGCGCTTCCCACGACCACCTTCGTCGGAGAGACGCAGGTCTCCGAGCCCTTCTGCAGCGCCACCTACCGCGCCGACTTCATCCCAGCGCTGGGCCGCGAGGACATGAACCCCGGCTCGCTACTCGCCGGTCTCATGGGCGAGGACTGCCACGCCCAGAAGCTATTGGCGAAGCAAGGCATCCGGCAGCAGGACTTCGTCAACTACGTCAGCCACGGCATCCCGACGAGCCTGGCAGGGCCCGCCGCGCCGGGCGCTTCCGTGCTCGACCCGCAGTTGGAAGCGGTCGTCCAAAGAGCCTTCGCGAGCGCCAAGGCAAGCCACCACGAGTTCCTGACCACCGAGCACCTCACCGCCGCCCTCCTCAGCGAAGGCGATGTTGCCGACGCGGTTCGGTCAATGGGCGCCGATGTTGACGACTTCGCTCGGGATGTTGCCGATCACGTCGACACCACGCCCCGCTCGGACGAACCGGGCAGAACCAAACCCACACGGGCCTTCAACGAAATCATGCAGGTGGCATTGGCATTGGCTCAGCGGGCGGGCAGAGGCCAGGCGAGTCCAGGCGATGCCTTCGATGCAATCCTGCGCGAACGGGATTTGCCGACGTGTCACTTGCTCGCGGGCGCGACGGAGGGCGGTACGCCCTCCCGCCCTAAGAGTCGCGGGTAGGCAGAGGGCGTTCCCGTTCATCCCCGGTTCAGACGAGGTCGGCGAGGATGCGCCGCACCGAGCAAACCAAGGGGAACACCATGCATCGTTTCGCGCTTCTCGCAGCCGCTCTCGTCATCGCCACGGGGGCGCCAGTGGCCAATGCCGACGGCCAGGTGGCTGCCGACTCCGACGCCGGCAACGTCCGTCTCAATCGCAACCTGACCCCACGGCAGGCGGCATTTGCCGTGCGGCTTGAATGCTTGAAGGGCTTTCGGCAATGCCAGCGCACGATTCCAGGGGCAGCCCTGTGGTCGGACGCCGGCTACGACCTCGAGTACACCGGCTGCTGCACCGAGTTCGGTGCCTGCGTCGATCTCGTGGAGAGCCTCGACCGCTCCGTGGCACGAAACACCGACGAACTCTACGACCTCGCCTGCGGCGTCGATGTCGCAGCAAGTTCGGTGGTGACAGCGAACGACCGCCGCAAGGCGCTGCTCGAAGGCATAGGGCAAGCGCCCAATGCCCCGTAGGGGCGCGCGGCTCATCCCCGCCCGTCTTGAATGCTTCGACGAATTCGGCCACGGGACGCGTAGGGGCGGCGCTTGTCCCCGCCCGTCTTGAATGAACCGAGGAGTTGGTCGAAGCACAGCCGTTCGCGCAAGCGAACTGTCAACGCGCCCGGTAGGGCGCGCCGGGACGGGACAAGCCCGTCCCCTACGAGGAATGCGTCGAATCGCACCGACGGACTCGGCACGGGCCTCGTAGGGGCGACCCTTGTGGTCGCCCGTC
>VXPR01000244.1 GCA_009839405.1 Gammaproteobacteria bacterium | reverse complement strand
TTTCGTGGTGTGGGGGCCTCTTTCCCCCCAACATGCAGAAAATATCCCCCATTTCTAACCTCTTTAGTGCACCGCCGCTTTATCCGGCGGTGGGCTCCCAGCAGGCCTGGAGGGTTGGGGTGCCTGCGTCCATGACCAATCCGGGGCATGGGGCCGAGGAACGGGTACGCAACGTTGGTTTTCAGTAGAATTCGCGCCCGCGCTCCACACACGACTTTCCGCCATGAAACTCGCTCCGATGGCATCGCTTGCGTGTCTCGCCGTCGCCGTGGGGCTGTGGCCGGCTTCCGCCCGGGCGGATGTCGTGGAGTGGCTTTACGACGTTGATGTGCCGGTTGCCACGACAGCGTCTGGCGAGGTGGATCCGCGCCGGGCGGCAGGGAGAGCGTTGCGGGAGTTGCTGGTGCGCATGACCGGTCTCAAGCCGTTGCCAAACACGTCGGCCGTGCGCGGCGCGATTGCCAATCCAGACCGCTACTACGCCCAGTACGGTTTCGTGACGCGCGAGGGGCAGCCGGCGGCTCATGACGACTCCGGCGTCGATGCCACCGAGACGCGCCTCGCGGTGCGCTTCGACACCTCGGCCGTGCTCGACCTGCTCCGCTCTGCTGAACTGCCGATATGGGGCCAAGACCGCCCCCGGGTGCTGATTTGGCTGGTGCTGGACCGCCGTGACGCGCCGCGCGAGGTGGTTTCCGCCACTTCCGGCGACCTCCCCGCGAAGCTGCACAAGGCAGCTCGCCAGCGCGGCCTGCTGGTGGAACTGCCGCTCTTGGACCTGCCCGATCAGCACCTTGCTCCCGCCGACCTCTGGGGCGGATTCGGGGCTCGCGTAGACACGGCTTCACGGCGCTACGACCCGGACGTGCTCGTCGTTGCGCGACTGCATGAGGGGCGCGAAGGTGCATGGACGGTGGACTGGCGCTTGCGTGATCCAGGCGACCGCGCAAGCGAAGCAAGGGATCTGTCCTACGCGGCCGACGAAGCCGAGTCACTGCGCTGGGCCATCGACCGCACCGCCGACGAACTCGGCCGCCGTCTGGCCGTGACCGGAACTTCCACGGACGTCATGCAGCTCGTTGTCACCGGCGCCGACACGCCTCCCGCATACGGTGCCGTGCTGCGCTATCTCGCATCGCGGGAGTATCTGGAGCAAGTCGAGGTGGTCGGCTGGACCGGCACGTCGCTCGAACTTGCCCTCCACGTCCGCACCGACGCCAGCCGAGTGCGCGGGCTTTTGTCGCTGGGCGGCATGTTTGGCAGCGGCGACTCGGGAGCCCTGAGCACAGGCCGACCCTCGGCGCACATGGTCTGGCAGGGCAGCCGATGATTCGCCAATTGCCGAACCTCATCACCATCGCCCGGCTGGTGCTGGTGCCCCCCGCGGGATGGCTGCTTTGGCACCAGGACTACGGTGTGGCGCTCGTGGTCATCGCCGTGGCGGGGTTGTCGGACTTCATCGACGGCGAACTGGCGCGGCGCTTCGACTGGCGCAGTCGCTTCGGCGAGTTCGCCGACCCGCTCGCGGACAAGCTGCTGGTGGCGGTGGTGTTCGTGGTGCTGGTGTTGCAGGAGCACATTCCGATCTGGCTGGTCGTGGTGGTCGTGCTGCGCGACGTCGTGATACTCGGCGGTGCCGGGGCGTACCGGCTGTTGTTCCACGACATCGAGATTTCGCCCACGTTCGTGAGCAAGGCCAACACGGCGGTGCAGGTGGTGCTGCCGCTTCTGGTGCTGGTGACGCTGCTGGAAATCCCAGCCTTGTCCGGGCTCGTGGCCGCGATCGTGGATCCTTGGCTGTTCGGTGTCGCCGCCGCTTTTGCCGTCTGGTCTGGCCTCGACTACGTGATCAGCTGGAGCCGGCGGGCCATTGACGGCATGCAGGAGCGGGGTGCGCCATGACTGCCCGGTTGGGGTCCGCATCGGCGCCGAAGCAACAGCTTGCGCTGCGCTTCCCGCTTCGGCCCCGTAGCCGCTTCGAACACTTCGTGGTTGGGGCCAACTCCGCGCTGGTGGAACGCCTGCGCACGCAGGCCGCCAGATTCGAGTGCCTCTGGCTGTTCGGTTCGTCCGGGGTGGGCAAAACCCATCTGTTGCAGGCGACTTGCCATGCCGTGGCGGACGCCGCCTATCTGCCGGCGCGCCGCATCCCGGCGGATGAGGCGTCCCTCGAACGCTATGCTCGCTTCCGAGCAACGCTCGTGGACGATGTGGAGACCTGGCTCGGCCATGCCGCCACCGAGCGAGAGCTATATGGCCTCTACAACGAACTCGCTCGAGCCGAGGCGCGGCTGGTGCTCACGGCCTCCCGTTCCCCCCGCGAGTGCGACTTCGCCTTGCCCGACTTGGCGTCGCGGCTTTGCGCGGCCGAATGCTACGAAGTCGCGCGCCTGTCGGACGAAGACAAGCTGCCGCTCCTCGTCAACGCCGCCCAGGATCGGGGCCTCAGACTGTCCGAGGATGTGGTGCGCTTCCTCCTGACGAGGGTCAGCCGCGACCAGAAAAGCCTGCTCGACACGCTGAGCCGTCTCGACCACGCCTCGCTGACGCGAAAGCGTGGCCTCACGGTGCCGTTCGTGAAAGAGGTGTTGGGGCTGTGAAGCCGAGAGCCGACGCCCATCCCTTGCGCTGCGTGGTGGTAACCGGCGGCGGCACCGCCGGCCACACCGTGCCCACCTTGCCGGTGATCGAGCACCTCTTGGCGCAAGGCTGCGAGGTGCATTTCGTGGGTTCCCATTCGGGCTTGGAGGAGCGCTTGGTCAAGCCGCTTGGCGTGACCTATCACGGCGTCAGCACGGGCAAGCTGCGGCGCTATTTCTCGCTCGCCAACCTCACGGATCTGGCTCGCATCCCGCTCGGCGTCGTGCAGGCGTGGTTTCTGCTCGGGCGCATCGGCCCGCAGGTGGTGTTCGCCAAGGGCGGCTTCGTGTCGTTTGCGGCTGCGGTGGCTGGCTGGCTGCGTGGCGTGCCGCTGGTGACGCACGAATCCGACCTGACGCCGGGCCTCGCCAACCGATTGGTGGCGCCGCTGGCGCAAACCGTTTGCGTGAACTTCGACGAAACTGCCGGTGCCCTCGCCCGAACCGTCGCCACCGGAACGCCCTTGCGCCAGGCCCTCGCCTGCGGCGACGCAGCGCGCGGGCGTGCGCTGCTTGGAATCACCACCGACAAGCCCGTGATGCTGGTGGTGGGCGGCAGTCTGGGCGCCACGGCGCTCAACGAAGTGCTGCGCGAGACCCTCGATGCGCTGCTAAGTCGCTTTGTGGTGGTTCATGTATGCGGACCCGGACGGCTTGATCCGTCGCTTGCGGGGCGCGAAGGCTATATGCAGCGCGAGTACATCGACGAGGGCTGGGGCGATGTCATCGCCGCGGCGGACTTCGTCGTCTCCCGCGCCGGCGCCAATGCGCTGTATGAATGGCTGGCGCTCGGCAAGCCCCACCTGCTGGTGCCGCTGCCGCGCAGTGCAAGCCGCGGCGACCAGCTCGAGAACGCGGAGTACGCTCGCAAGCGAGGATTGAGCCTCGTCATCGAGCAGGAGAAGCTGACTCCGGCAAGTCTCGTCGAAGGTGTCGGGTGCCTTGCCGACGCGCTGCCGACGTGGCGCGAGCGGCTGGCCGGCTATGGCCGCCGCGACAGCGCCCAACTCATCGTCGCCGAACTCGAACGCGCCGCCGCGACCCGAAACTGACCCGATCGATCCTCTTTGCGAGGAGGAACAAGGACCAAGCATGTACCGTGTCAAGACATTCAACCAGATCGCCGCCCAGGGACTCGCCCGATTCCCGGAAGGTGCCTTCGATGTGGGGCCGGACACTTCCGAGCCGCACGCCATCCTGCTGCGCAGTCACAGGCTCGTCGGCACCGACATCGGCTCGGATGTGCGTGCCGTGGCGCGCGCCGGCGTCGGCTACAACAACGTGCCCGTGGACGAATGCACCCGACAGGGCGTGGTGGTGTTCAACACGCCGGGCGCGAACGCGAACTCGGTCAAGGAACTCGTGCTGACGGCACTGCTGCTGTCCTCCCGCGACGTGCTTGGCGGCATCTCGTTCGTCGGCAGCCTCGGCAACGTCCACGACGAAGCCGAGTTGCATGCCCAGGTCGAGACGGAGAAGAAGCGCTTCAAGGGACACGAGCTGAAGGGCCGCACCTTGGGAATCGTGGGCCTTGGCGCCGTGGGCTCGCTGGTGGCAAGTGCCGCGCTGGACCTCGGCATGAACGTGCTCGGCTACGACCCGGCGCTGTCTGTCGATGCGGCCTGGCGCCTGCCGAGCACGGTGCGGCGCATGGAGGGCACGGGGCCCCTGTTCGCGCGCTCCGACTACGTCACGTTGCACGCCCCGGCGTTGCCGGAAAACCGCGGCATGATCGATGCGGCGAGCTTGGCTGGCTTCCGCCAGGGCTCGGTCCTGCTTAATTTTGCCCGGCAGGAACTCGTGGACGAGGCCGCAGTGGCCGAGGCACTCGCAAGCGGACGCCTCACGAGCTACTTCGGCGATTTCCCGAGCGTAGGCCTCCGCGAGTCGCCGAATGTCTATGCCACACCTCACTTGGGCGCCAGCACGGCGGAGGCGGAGGAGAACTGCGCGGTGATGGCCGTCGACCAGCTCCGCGACTTCCTGCTCTACGGCAACATCGTTAACTCCGTGAACTTCCCGCAGGTGGCGCTGGACCCCGCCGGCGGACACCGCATCGGCATCACGAACGTCAACCACCCCGGCATGCTGGGCCAACTCACCGCCGTGCTGGCAGACGCCAACATCAACGTCATCGACATGATCAACAAGAGCCAGGACGACGTGGCCTACAACCTCATCGACCTCGACACGCCCCCTGACGCAGCCCTCATCGCCAGCCTCGAGGGCATCGAGGACGTCATGAACGTTCGGGTGTTCGATCCGGTGTAATCGCTTCCGTTCGTCGGCTGCGAAACGGATTGGGACGTCGTTGCTGGCGTGCGTGGAAGCGGTCCGGGGAAAGCAGTTCGAGTAGCTCGGCGTCGGCGGGGGCAGCTTCGCCGACGATTTGGCTGGCGACGCACTCGGCGGCAAACGGTGCCGTAACGGTGCCGTGCGAGCCGTGGCCCAGGCTGAACCAGACGCGTTCTTGGCTAGCGTCGTGGCCGACGATGGGAAGGCGGTCGGATGTGACGGCCCGGATGCCGTGGAAGCTGTCGATGGCGGTACCTGGTGCCGTCTTGGTCCAATCGGCAAGGCGCTTGGCGTTGGCGAGTTCGCCATCGCCGGCAGGCCACGGGCGGTATTCGTACGTTGCGCCGACCCAAAGGCCCTTGGCGCCCGGCACGAGCGAGCCGCGGCCCACGAGCGGCAGCGTGGGCATGTGGGGAACGCGGAAGAGGTCCATCTGGCCGCTGATGCCCGTTAGCTCCAGATGGCTGAACTCGCCTCGGTGCGCGCCGGTGGCCAGCACTGTCGTCACGCCCTCGTCGGACACCTCGTCGGCTTTGATTCGCGGGTGCTCGAGCAATGCGCGCACGCACTCGGCGGCGTTCACGGTGAGCGCTGAGGGTATATGCAGCGCCACGTCGGGCACGGGCATGTCGGCGAGCCTCGACGCCTCTTCCGCAGACAGAAAGCGCACCCAATCCTTCGGCAGGGCGCCGGCAACTCCACGCAGCCTTTCGGCGTTTGCGTTGACCCCCGCGACTTGCAGGACACCGGTTTGGCGAGTTCCGCGCAGCCCCCTCAGCCGCTCGGACGAATAGGCGAACGCTTGCGCCCGGAGCCGTGCTTCCGCGGAGGCGCCGGCGAGGAGCCGCCCATGCAGCACTGCGGCGGGAACGGCAGATGCGCCGGTGGCGATGCCCGCAGGGTCCACCAGCGTTACGTCCACGCGCTTTTCCGCCAACGCCCGCGCCGTGCACGCGCCGGCGAGGCCGCCGCCGAGCACGTTGACGCGTTCGGGTGCGGCGAACGCAATGCCCGCGCCGCGAAACACTCCGGCGATGGAATGTCGTTTGTGCGGGCGCTGATCCACACGCCGGGTCTCGAATCCCGCCGCCTCAAGACCGCGCCGTACCTGCCCGGCTGCCGTGAAGGTGGTGACGGTGGCCCCGGCCACCGAACAGGCCGCCATGTGTTGGAAGAGTTGCGCCCGCCACATGGCCGGATTGCGGCTCGGGGCGAATCCGTCGAGAAACCAGGCATCGACGCCGCATCGTTGCTGGCGGGTGAAATCCCGAAGCCCGTCCGCCGCGTCGCCATGCCAGATCGAGAGCTGGATTCGGCCGTCAGCAAAGTGGCGTCGATGCCAACCGGCCAAGGCCGGCGGCCAAGCATCGAGCAGTTCGGTGGCTAGCGGGTAGTCGCGCCGCCACTGCGCCAGCGCCTTCTCAGCATCGTCGCGACGCAAGGGATGGCGCTCGAAGGAAACGAAATGCAGGCGATGAGCCTTGGCGACATTGGCGGTGACGAGGAAGTTGAGACCGGTGCCGAAACCAAGCTCTGCCACGGTAAAGAGCTTTGCCGCGCGGGCCCGAGTTTCGATGGCCGCCGGGCCGAGGAAGACTCGCAGCGTCTCCGCCGGACCGTCCGCATCGAAGTAGATGTCCTCGAAGACGGGCGAGACGGGCCGCCCACCATCGAATCCGACGGCAGCAGGTTCTATGGCGAGAGTTTCGGATTCCGTTGCACTTGCAGGAGAGCTTGGCATCGAGCTTGCAGCCTGGCGGACTTTAGATGGGCGGGGGGGGGGGGGGGGGGGGGGGCGGGGGGGGGGGCCGAGGGCCGCCCCCCCCCCGCGGCCCGCCGCGGGGCGCGCAAGGAATCACCCCCCAGCCCCGAGCGGCGAC